>JBBRJC010000140.1:0-8316 GCA_038220135.1 Bryobacterales bacterium
ATCTTAACGCGGGTTCTGGCGTCAACAATTGGCCACCCATCATGCATGCCGTCCACAAACATCAGCGGGAAGCCCTGAAAACACTGCTCGAACTAGGGGCCGACCCACACCAGATGGCCAGTGGTATGAATGCAATCACTATGGCCACCAGTTACTCAGACACCGAGACCGTGCAATCGCTGAAGCGCCCGAAGGTTATCGCTACTTTTTGAAGTAGTCGGGATTCAGCGTAATACCGGTCTTACCAAGCTCTTCATAACGTTGCCGGGCCAGTATGTTTTCTAAAGCCTTGCGTACGGCTTCAAATGGCATGGGGCGATGATCCAGCACCTGCAGGACATGGAAGCCGTTCTGGGTCTTGATTACATCGCTGATCCCGTTGACTGGCAATGAAAACGCTGCGGTTTCAAATTCGGCCGCCATCGCACCACGAGTGAAATAGTCCAAAACACCGCCAACTTTGTTGGTTGACTCATCTTCGGAATTGGTTTTGACAATCGCCGCAAAATCAGCGCCTTGAATCAACTTTTGGCGCAGGCTCGAAATCAGAACCTTGGCTTCTGTTTCGGTCCGCACAGGTGGCTTTGCAGTTTTGGTGTTGAAGGTAACGCCCTTATAACGCACCAAAACGTGGCGCACTTTCACCTCAACAAAACCATGCTTTTCCGTAGCGTAGAACGCCCTTGTTCCAGCTTCATCTTTCTTCACATCCGCTTCAATGGCAAAAAGCAAGGCATTGGAGAGAAGTGTGTAGCCACGAACCCGAATTAGCTGTTGCATCTTTGGATCCTGGTCCATTTGCCGCTTTTGTGCTTCCGAGGTGAGCGCCAACAGGCGCGCAACATCGCGGCCTGACACTTCCGATTGGTTGTTTGCTCCAGTGGTTACAGCGCCACTAGAACGGTCGAACCCTAACAGCAATTTTTCATATTCAGCCCTGGTTAAAGTAAAGTTACCAACTTGAAGAACCACCGCGTTCGCGGCAATCTCCTTTTGCCAGCCCCAGAGGCCACCGGCCAGACTCATGAAAAGAACGGAAAATAGAATACGCTTCATACAACTCCAATTATAAATGGTTTCAACGCAAAAAAGCCGCCAACGCCAAGCGTCGACGGCCGTTTTGGTACTAATAGTCAGTTAGATGCAGTTGCCGAACTTGTAACTGGCAATACGAGTCTGCCAATTGAAGGTTCCGTCACTCGCCAGATACTCTGTGATGAACCAGAAGGTGCAATCATTGGCTGGATCAATTTGCATTGTGGAATAATCACCCCATCGGGTAAGTGTTCCCGTCTGTGAACCGCCCCCAGCTTGCATCACCACTTCAGGTTGCATGCGATTACGAATATCGCTGCGGTTGCGGCCCGTTATGCGAATAGAAGGCTTAGCAGTTGTATCTGAGTGAGAGTAACCCATCAGCATATTGCCGACTCTATCCATCGCGATAGATGCCATCCAGCGGGCACCAACGCCACCTTCGTCGAATGTCGCATTTTGATAGAGCGTTGGGACTGCCGCGAAGGGTGAACGAATTTCGAACCACCGAATCGCGGATGCACGGGCACCTGCACCATCGGGATCCGTTGACATGTTAACAACCAAGCTATCCACACCAGCACGATTGCGGTAAGCAGCACGGTACATCAAACGATCACCCAGTGAATCCAACAAGTTGGTAGTTCCAAGTTGGGGAACACAGACTCCACCGGCACTATTGCAAGCAGGAGTCAAAGGGGCAAGTATAGTTATGAACGTATTAACTCCTGCGAACCCATCGTTAAAGGTCGTATTAGCTGGAGTAACGTAGTCTGGCTTCAACTTCATCAGTCGGAGTGCCCCACCGCTGAATGTGGATTGACGAACGAACAATCCGCCTTGAGCTACCGTTGTAGGTGCCGTGTTGCCATCCAAATCTGCTGGCAAGAAATTTCCACCACCAGCATAGGAAGCAGCGGCGGTACAAATTGTAAGCGGGTTAAGCGCACCTGCGATCATCGCCAATCGGTCAGAAGCACAAAGTTTCGCACCGCTGAACGAACCAGCAGGTGAACCCTGGAAAATATTGAAAGACGTGTAGTAGCCATCAGGCCAAACACCAAGCTTGCCGTAATCGTTGAATCCTTCCGGCACAACTGAACTGAATGCGATGGAATAACGGTTCCAAGTTCCAAGCGGGTTGTTCGTGGTGGAAACAGCAATGCACTGTAAGTATGGAGCAACTGCATTCCCGGCACTAACATTAAATGCAAATTGGCTTAGCACCCAACGATTAGCCATGCGATCATATTGCAGAATCGGATCGCCACGATTGGTGGTTTCACACAATCCGCCCATGCCTGCAAACAATGTGCTGCCGTTTGCTGGAGGTGCGACAACTGTTCCGGTTTTATCGAAAATGGCAAACTGGCTGTTCACCCATGCAATGATGTGGCTAGGGCCGACGGCCATGGTTGAATCCGGCGGAGCGCCGGTCATTGAAAAGCCCGTTAAGCCTATGCCCGGGCCTTCAAAATTCACACCAGCTACTGCCGATAGCCCGAGCGCGGGGACAACTAACGTTTGAATTGGAGCATCGGCCGCAGAACCTGCAACAACAGCAGCGCGACGGGTAGAACTAGCTTCTTCTGGAAGTGGACCATGCTTTTGCACCATTTCTGTAGCACGGAACACTTCCGTGGATCGAAGCGTGGCTTGTTGCATGATCAAGTTGTAAAGGGTATCTGATTCAGGACCTTTGACACCAGGTATGACTTGAACCGGGGCCTGTTGGGCGAATAGGGATCCGCCAAGAAGCATTAACGATAGACTTGCTTTGACTAAATTTCGCATAGTATTCCTTCGGTATTCTCGGTCTAATACGTTAGCTATTGCTTTTGCGAGCGCGGAAGAACGCCAAAGCGGCGAGTCCAGCACCAGCTACGGCCATGGTTGCAGGCTCTGGAACGCCTGAGGGAACCACAACATTACCTGAAATATTGAAGGCATGTTCTTGAGCATTGGTTAGATAGCCACCGCCACCGACGAGATCAGAATCCTGTCCGCGGAATGTGGGCGTGTTGGTGACGTTAAGATCTGCCCAGGTCCAGTAAAAGTCGATCAATGGACCAGTGTTGATCAATGGTCCATTGTGGAGGGTGAGCCAATAGGTGCCTGCAGTCACTCCATTAATGGATACAGTGAAGTCGTTTTGAAATTGGGTGAGTAAGGCAAGGGTTCCAGCAGCAGTACGGGTTGGTGCGACAGTCCCCGAACCAAGCACCGAACCAGTTGGTGCGCCTGCGTTGTTATTGCGGATTTCCCAGAAAATGCTTCCGTTGTAATCGGGCGAAGTCGCTTCCAGGCTCCAGAAGGTGACCGAAGTGAGGTCGGTGGTGGAACCAAGGATAAAATCCTGTGCGGACTGGAACTCTGTGAGCTGCGTGCCTCCGGCCAATGTGCCTGAAGGACCGCCGTTGTCCCAAACAATGACGGCGGCGTTGGCGCTAAATTGAACCAACGAAAAGAGTAGTAGCGAATTTATTGCGAATTTTTTGACCAAGTTGGGCCTCCCCCGGACTTTAAAATGACTGAGTATGGCTATCAACGGATAGACCGCAGGTACTATACAGCTCGTACCGTTTTACTTTTTGCTTCAAACGATAGTACTGTACATGCAGTTCTATTTTCAAGGCCTAATTTCAACTTCCCCAAAAAACGGTAGTGGTAGTACTTACTTTTCCGTACCACTAAATTTATGCAAATTTGTTGATCCTCTGCACTCGATTGGGTTTATACTACTATCCTTCCCCGTTGTTGTTGTTTGGAATGTCGCTACAAGCGGCTTGGAGGATCATTAAATTATGAAAATCATTAGAACTGCAGTGGCATTTGCCAGCTTTACGATTCTCGGCTTCGGCCAGAATATGATAGTTAAATCACCAGTTGCGACCGGCGTAACACCACCCCTTTCTTCATTGACTGGCCAGGTAGCACCGGCCAATGTGGCCGGCCAATACGACAAGACTCGTCTTGACAAGGCCGCCATGGTTGCCGATCACATCGGAAAACTATCTGCTCCTTCGCTGGCCATCAGTGGAGTGAACACGCCGTTTCAAACCACTCTTGGAACGCTGCCTGTAACGGTAACGAAAAACATTCAGGGAATGGGCCGCGGGTACAATGCGAACTGAGTTGACCAATTTCTGCTGCCACCAGATACAACCATGGCCGTTGGACCAAACCATATTGTGCAATGGGTCAATGTCCGCCTCAGCATTATGGATAAAAATGGCACCCCCTTGGTTGGCGGCGCGCTGGGATATATTAATGGAAACGCGATTTGGACCGGTCTACCAGCAAATAGCGTTTGCCGGCTGAATAACTCGGGCGACCCCATTCTGCAATACGACCGAATAGCTGATCGCTGGATTCTGAGCCAGTTCGCATTTGCCACAAAATCCATCAGTCCATTCAATCCGTTGACCCCATATTCGCAGTGCATCGCCGTATCTACATCAGCAGATCCGGCAGGCACATACACGCTTTACGACTACAGTTTCGGCAATTTCTTGCCGGACTACGGCAAGTTGGGTGTCTGGCCGGATGCGTACTACATCACGTACAACACGTTTGATATCAACCAAACCACCGGAGTGACCTCATTTACGGGGGGACAGGTTTGTGCCTATGACCGCACCTTGATGATTGCCGGAAATGTGGCTGCAACGCAAATTTGCACCGCCAGAATAGCGGATAAGTATGCGTTACTGCCCTCTGATATGGACGGCACCACAGTACCGCCGGCAAACTCTCCCAACTATGTGATGTCGAACGACTGGGCGTTTATTTTCGGCCCTTACTCGTTGCAATTGCAAAAGTTTCACGTAGACTTTGCGACCCCGGCAAACAGCACTTTCAGTGACGGCATTGGGGGAGGGTTCAACAGCTTCATCCAAATCCCGCTCAACACGGTTGTGGGCGCATGCGGAGACAACGGAGACAATTGCGTACCGCAGCCTGCAACTGGCCGTTTGCTGGATACTTTGACAATGCGGCCGATGTACCGATTGGCATATCGCAATCGTTCCGGAGTGGAGAGTCTGATTGTCACGCAGCCGATTGATCCGCCTGGTGCGGCAGTGGCATCAATGCATTGGTTGGAATTGCGCAGCCCAGGCGCAAATCCGCCGGTTGTCTATCAAAACGGAGCAATTAATACTGCGGACGATTTGAACCGCTGGATGAGCAGTGGAGCAATGGACAAAAACGGCAACATTGCATTCGGGTATAGCGTATCCAGCGGATCGAAATTTCCCAGCATCCGCATTGCCGGACGTGGCCGAGCAGATATCCGCAATACTTTGCGCGGAGAATTGGAAGTGGTGACTGGTGCAGGATCGCAAACAAGCTCAGCGCAACGTTGGGGGGACTACAGCACGATGCAAATTGATCCTTCCGATGACTGCACTTTCTGGTTTACAACAGAATATATGTCGGCAACGGCAACACGCGATTGGGCGACAAAGATCGTGGCTTTCAAGTTCCCCAGTTGCCAGTAGTTCGTTGATTAGAAGGTAAAAAGGCCGCTTCCTTACAGGGAAGCGGCTTTTGCTTTTGGGCTGCCCAGGGGAAGCCTCAGCTACCATGGTTGAATGGATAATGGCTGGCAGACTTCGGCCGATGCCTGGATTAAAGACATGGGGGAAAACGGGGATTTTTCGCGCCGCTATGTGCTTGATCCAGTAATGCTTCGATTAGCACTAGAAAGGTCACCCAAGACTGCGCTCGATGTGGGGTGTGGCGAAGGGCGTTTTTGCCGAATGCTGGGTCAGCATGGAGTGGAGACGACGGGGATTGATCCGACACCGGCGCTGATTGCGGCTGCGCGTTTGCGCGATGCCCAGGGGCAGTATTTAGAAGCGGGGGCTGAACTTCTACCGTTTTCGGATGCAACTTTCGACTTGGTCGTGAGCTACCTTACATTGATTGATATTGCTGATTTCGGCGCGGCTATTTCCGAGATGGTGCGAGTGCTAAAGCCAGGTGGGGCGTTGTTAATCGCCAATATCAACAGTTTTAATTCGGCTTGCGGCGATACTGGATGGATTAAGGATAGTGCAGGGCGGCGGCTATATTACCCGATCGATCACTATCTGAAGGAACGGTCGATGCTGATTAAATACCGAGGTATCAGCATCGCGAATTATCACCGGCCGCTTGGCGCTTATATGGCTGCCTTTTTGGATGCGGGTATGCGGCTTACTCATTTTAGTGAACCTTCACCTTCCGAGGATGCGCCGGTGGAGAAGGCCGTGAATTATCGGCGTGTGCCTTGGTTTTTGGTTATGGAATGGGTGAAACTGGCAACGCCGGGGCAGAGTGTCTAGATGAGCGTTCTCTAAATTCCTATACAATGAAGGCCTCAGCGGACCCGCCATGCGTGAGCATGCGAATAGCAATTAAATTAGCGAGCCGCATGCTCACGCATGGCATCTCGGTAAGTAATTTGCCAGCACAACACACCGCTCCTTTGCGGTCACTGCTCCGCTAATAAGTTACGTGTTAGCAGTAGGCACAACACACCTTCCTGCGTTCGCGGCTTGGTTAATAAGCTATTTGTTAACAGTAAGTTACCGAGCCGCGTGCCAGCAAGCGGTTTGCTAATACGGCAAGGGTTTACGGGAAAGATATAGTGGCAGCCCGTGGTTAAAGTCGTATTTTTCGGAAGTGATCCGAAACGGGCAAAAGTCGACCTTCCTAGCTATTGTCTGAAAGGCACTTCAACCACGGGCTGCCAGGCTCTGGGCAACTCGATTGGGGCCTTGACCGCCGCCGTGGATGCCCGCCCCCCCGCGAGCGGCTTTTAGAGGTTTGAACTTTCAGAACCAGTTATACGGCGTGAATACTTGCTATGCACCGGCTAACATGATTCAATAAATGTAATACCCTTCCTGGAGGATCAAGCAGCTTGCATAAGGCAATCCTCGCCCTGGAGGACGGAACAGTCTTCGAGGGCCAGGCTTTTGGTGCGCGTATAGAGCGAAGCGGCGAAGTCGTCTTCAATACTTCCATTACCGGCTATCAGGAAATCTTTACAGATCCTTCCTACTCCGGTCAGATTGTTGTTCTCACATATCCTCAAATTGGCAACTACGGCGCGAACGATAGCGATTCGGAATCAGCGTCGCCTCACATTGAGGGCCTTATCGTCCGTGACTTTTCCCCCAACACCAGCAATTGGCGCGCTGAGGAATCAGCAGACCAGTTTTTAGCAAAAAACAACATTCCCGTTGGGGCTGCAATGGATACGCGCAAATTGGTGCGTCATTTGCGAACTCGCGGTGTAATGCGCGGGGTGCTCTCCACACTCGGCGGCGAGGCTGCTGAATTGGTGGCGAAGGCTCGCAATATTCCGTCAATGGCTGGCCTGGATTTGGCCACAAAAGTTTCTACCACCAGCAGTTATGAGTGGACGCAGGCGGTGGAACAGTGCTCGCCTTCTGAGCGGTTGGGACATGTGCGAAAGTTGGCCGATGGCGAACAGCCTTTACATGTAGTGGCTTACGATTACGGCGTGAAGCGCAACATTTTGCGGCGTTTGGTTTCCAGTGGCTGCCGCGTCACGGTTGTTCCATCGTTGACAACTGCCGAAGACGTTCTGAGCCTGAAACCGGACGGCATTTTCTTATCAAACGGCCCCGGCGACCCGGAAACGCTTACAGCGCAGGCAACGGAAATTGGCAAATTAATTGGACGCAAGCCGATTTTTGGCATTTGTCTGGGCCATCAAATGTTGGCTATGGCGGTAGGTGCAAAAACATTTAAGATGAAGTTTGGCCACCGCGGTGGAAATCATCCGGTGCTAAATCTATTGACTCGAAAAGTGGAGATCACAGCGCAAAATCACGGTTTTGCGGTTGATCCTGACTCATTTAACGCAAATGAAGTTGAATTGACGCACGAGAATTTGAACGACCATACGCTTGAAGGGTTCCGGCTGAAAAATGCTCCAGCCTTCTGCGTGCAACATCATCCGGAAGCCGCCCCTGGGCCTCACGACTCACTTTACCTGTTTGACGATTTCGTCAAATTGATGCGCGAACACAAATAAAAGAATGCCCAGACGTAACGATCTTCACCGAATCATGATCATAGGGTCCGGTCCGATCATTATCGGACAGGCCTGCGAATTCGACTATTCAGGCACCCAGGCTTGCAAGGCTTTGAAGGCCGACGGTTATGAAGTTGTGTTGGTGAATTCCAACCCGGCGACGATCATGACCGATCCGGATCTGGCCGACCGCACCTATATTGAACCGCTCAACATCGACTATCTTG
>JBBRJC010000141.1:0-8230 GCA_038220135.1 Bryobacterales bacterium
GGACGAGATTTCGTTGCCGTGTACGCCATAAGAAAGGAACACAACAGCTGGCAAATTTTGCATCAGGCGTTTGGCTTCGGCAGCGTTGGTTTTGCGCGGATCAGAAAGCTGCTTCATTGCCGCCTTGATTTCGGGCAGACGTCGCAGATTTGCTTCGCTACCAATTGCGGCGTAAACCAACTTTCGGCCTTCCCAGCTTTTGGCATATTCGGAAAGATGCATTCGCTTGGGTGCGGCTGCGGCCAGCGTTTCCAGATACTTCATGATGTTTGAGTGCGAGGAGATGCGGGCGCCGGGGGAATAGCTCAGCACCTTCTCGACTGTAGGAATGGCCGGGTCATAAGTGGTGCCCGGCCAAAATTCAAATTTCGTTTGCGCCGAACCTAGCGCGATAAAAACAGTAAAGGCCGCAGCCCCCCGCAAGATGCTGATCATCGTTCCAGCATAAGCCAGAAAGGCTATTGACAGCGACGGGCAACCCGAATTATTGAGGATCCTGCGCGGTTGGTAACTTCAACGGTCAGGGTGTCGACAGTTAGCGGATTGGGCAAAGCCGCAGCCCCCGGCAAGATGCTGATCATCGTTCCAGCATAAGCCAGAAAGGTTATTGACAGCGACGGGCAGCCCGAATTGTTGAAGATCCTGCGCGGTTAGTAACTCCAACGCTTAGGGTGTCGACAGTTAGCGGGTTGGGCAAAGCCACTGGAATAAATAAAGTGAAGGCCCCACCGGTACGGATGGATTGTTCATTCAAATAATAGTCGTTGGCAATGCTCGAAATATCGGCGGTGCGGCGTGTCACTCCGTTCAGCGAAACATTGGCCCCGATCAAACTTCGCGTAGTGGAATAGCCAGTAATTTCGACTTGCAGATCTGACCCGTCGGGACGATAACAGGCATCAGTCAAGATGGGAGCCAATTGATTAATTCGGAATGAAGCCGCGGGCGGCACAATTTGCAGGTCCGAGCCCAGCACTTTCAGCTTACTGATCTGCACTGCAATTTGGCCTGCCACTGTGCCTGAGGTGGAAATCTGTAACGTGGTTCGTTTCGTACCTGCCGGAATCGTGATGGAAGCGGTTCGTTGACCGCCCAGGAATCGGACGGCGGGATCAGGCCGGTTCACTTCCCCTGTCCCGTTGCCGGTATCGGCGGTACTGCTCAAAACAACATCCGCCTGTATGGCAAACGGGTAGGCAGGTAGGTCAATCGTCAGCGGGATCAAACTTGAAGCCGGAGCAATCGAAGGGTTCGCAACCGAGAGACGGATTTCCGGCAAGCCTGGCAGCTTGGATGAAATCGTGCACGCCTTACGGATCTCTCTCGCCCTTGCATCGGTGCCTATAATTTCAAATCCATAGTTGCCTAATTTCGTAGGTGCTCCAGAGATAACGCCGTCGTTGCTAATGCGTAAACCCGGAGGCAAAGTTCCATCGACGGTCCATCTGTAGGGTGCAATACCACCACGCGCACTGCTCTGATGGCGGAAATTTGCGCCCGCCGCAGCCGTTTCATCAGGGCAAGCCGTGGAAAATTCAAGAGCTACCGGTTCTACATAAATCTGGCATTCCTGATTGGCTGCCAAACCGCTGCTGTCTCGCACTTGCAATTGAAACTCAAAATTGCCGGCTTCGGTTGCCGTGCCCAACACAACTCCCTGATTGGAAACAAACAACCCCGACGGCACCTTCCCGCTTGAAGCCCATGAGAGGTTTCCATTGCCGCCTACGTTGGAAAGTGTCCGCTGATAAAGGACACCTTGTTTTGCGTTAGGCAGCGGACAGGAGTTGATACTCAAGTTGGCCCTTTGAACGATGAGGCTGCAATTCTTTGAAGCTTTCAAGCCATCGGCATCTTCCACAGTAAGCCGGAACTGATAGGCACCCGCATCATTGGGACGTCCGGCGAGCGACCCGCTCGAGCTGATCGCCAGACCAACCGGGAAATTACCCAATGTCGACCAGCTATATGGCGCCCTGCCCCCAGCAACAGCTAATGGCTGAGCGTAAGCACCGCCCGTCACACCTTCCGGTAGTGGGCAGGCCGTAGATAGATTCAAAACCGGGTCAATGACGGTCATGGAACAGTTCTTATTCACTGTTCTACCTATACCGTCGCGCATTGTTATTAGAAATGGGTATACGCCTGAAACCGACGGAATACCGTTAACAGCTCCAGCGGTGTCGACCGATAGCCCGGTCGGCAAAGTGCCTGTAGCACTCCAGCGATAAGGAGCGGTTCCGCCACCTCCACGTAAGAGTTCCGTGAATGGGACGCCTACGGTGCCAACGGTTGTTGGGCAGGAAACGATGGAAGGTTCAGGGAATGCAGGTTGCACGATCAAGGTGCATTGACTAGTTCCTGGGTCAGCTAATTCGGGCCTCAAGCCAGCCACTCGCAAAGAAAATATATAGTTTCCGGCCCGGGTAGGTGTTCCGGAAATTGCTCCACTTTCGGAGAGCGTCAAACCGGGGATAGGCGAACTTTCGCCCCAACTCCAAATATACTGACCCGATCCGCCGCTGGCGAGGAGCCTTGCGCCGTAGCTGACTCGTTCGGTAGCTACCGGAAGCGGACAACTTCGCTGATCGATTTGTAATGCGGGTGGAACGACAGTCAAGCTGAAGCGTCGCGCATCACTAAAATCGGTACCTTCTACATTGCTGACAACACTCGCTGTCATTTCGTATGTTCCAGTGGCTGGCGGAGTACCGCTCAACAGTCCTACTGAACTCAAACTCAACCAGGGCAACGTTGCGCCGGGATCATTGATTAATGTCCAGCGATAGGAATTCCCTCCGATAGCTATCAACGGAAGCACGAATGGCGTTCCGACTGTTGCAGGGCCAACAATCGCGCCCGTGGAAATCCCA
The DNA here is from genome assembly GCA_038220135.1 of Bryobacterales bacterium. GTDB lineage: Bacteria > Acidobacteriota > Terriglobia > Bryobacterales > Bryobacteraceae > JANXSF01. Next base: position 2,874 of record JBBRJC010000141.1, read on the forward strand.
AGACCAGTTAGCAATACGCCGTCGCGAGCGCGGAAAGTGAACCGTCCTGAAGGAATCCCAGTGGAAGAAGAATACTGCTTACGCCTTGCCAAAGAATATGGGCCATTATCAAGAAATGCACCTGGGACTAGAGAGCCCGGGAGTTGATAGGAAGTACCTCCGAGCCCAGTACCATTCGACCAACCGGCAGACGCTGAAACGTTGCCTAATCCACCAACGCCACCGCTAGCATCGCCAGTTTCCCAGGTGATACGGTTGTAATTAAATTCCACGTCGAAGTTGCCAGTCCCTAGATCGGAACGGTCAATTAAGACAACCTGAAATGAGTTCACCTTGTCGGCGTGCGTGCTGTAATAGCCAACATCCACATAGTTAACGCCAAAGGCGTTGTGGCCATTTACAATATCGTTGCCATAGGTGACAAGCTTCGACAAGGGCGACCGGGTATCTACATCGGCAAAAAATGGGGCGACGATTTCGCTCTTGGTGCCCTCCAGCCCAAAAGGCGTAAAGGTTGACAGTGCTCTATCGAAGGTAATGTTTCCGTTGTTGTTCACATATCCGGAGGAACGAATCTGTCCAAAGAAGTTTATCGTGAACCCCAGTGGCACCAACGGACTGGAGCCATCATCGTTTCGAGGCACGCTGGATCTGGTGAAGCCAGCATTGGTGCGCACTGCTTGTGCCGAAAGCTGTGCCACAAGTGCAACCGCAAGGGAGGTCAATCGCATCCACTTATTCATTCACCACCCCCGCATCAACACCGGGAACTGCAATCAAATGCGGCTCATCTGAATCGGCATCAATCAAATAAATGATTCCCTTCGCCAAGCTGGTTAGCTGAAACACCGCGTTGCCTTGCGCTGGTAGAAGGTTCGCGATCTGGACTGGCGTATCGACAACCAATTGTTGTTTGGCTCCGTTGAGGTTCGCTATACGAACTCGGCCACCCTGTTCCGTGTTGGTCGCGATCACAAGCTGCCTGTTATCGCCGCTAAAACCGAGGTCGGTAATTCGTTCACCGCCACCTTCCCAAGCCACCTCGCCACTGGCACCACCGGAGCCATCTGAATAAATAGTTACCCTGGTGGAATTTGCTTCAGCGATCGCAAGCTGTTTCGATCCATAGCCAAAACTCATCGCGCCAAATGCATCCATTATCTGAAGCGGCAAATTGCGCCCGGAAGCATCCATAATGGAAACCTGTCCAGCGCCGAAAATTGCAATGGTTGAAGCCCCATCATCCACGGCTACAGCAGTCGCATCTGGAGCGTCAGCACTCCAAGCCAGTCGAATTAGACCAGCTTCGATCAACCAAACCTGCACCCTGTTGGAGGCAAGTAGCGCAAAGGCAACGCCGGAAGGCGAAAACGATACCGCGTCCGCATTCGCCGGAAGCATTTCTGAACCAACTACGATCACCTCATTCCGCCAATCGGCCAAGGCCAATCGAGGGGCATCCCCGCCCAGGCGAACAAGCGCCCTTTTTGCCTGCGGAGCGAGCCAGGCTTGCTCTACCGGAGTGCTTATTGCAACCACCCGGCCCAGGCTTGCTGCACCCGCAATTCCTTCAATCAGTCGAATTTGCCGCGATTGTTCTTCAAAGACTCCCCCGAGTTGGGGCGATCGAATAGAGGCCGCAGTTTCGCCAACAGCAGTGTTGGCCATCATAGCCAGAAGTGCTACGGGAACCATCAGAATTGCTAAGTGCTTCATTTTCAATGATCTCCTGTCCATCCATGGAGGGATTTCGCGTGCGAACGGTACTTGTTAGGGATAGACCACTCCCAAATTCTCTAATCGTCTGAACTTGCCGAAAACTTTATGTTTTCCTTCTGCACGAGGCTCGCATATAATGTAGGGGCTGTAACTTGAGCGAGGCGATTGACGCCTCTTAACCAGTACTTTCTTCGGAAGTTGAGCGTGCGTATGTCAGCATCTATCAATCCAGTAACCACTCCTCCATCGGTTTCGAACCCACCGAAAGCGGTACCGCAGGCACCACCACCTCCCGCTAAAAGCTCGTTCAAGCTATGGGCAACGCTTGCCTTACTTGCGATTGGAGGCGTAGCCGCCTGGATGATGTTGCGTCCTGCGGAGCAGACGGCTGCCCAGGTGATCGTCATTCCGACAGTTAAAGCCCAAGCTGGCAACATCCAGCAGGTTGTACGAATTGGTGGCCAAACGGCTGCCCGTCAATATGCAAATATTACGGCCCCAATGATTCGCGGACCGGAAGGCAACCGTCCGATGGTCCTGCTGAAGCTGGCAAAATCAGGAGGCTTGGTAAAGAAAGGCGACCTTTTGGCTGCAATCGACGGACAAACACTTCAGGATCACGTGGACGATTTGGTGGACACGGTGGAAGCGGCTGAAGCTGACGTGCGGAAGCGCCAAGCCGAACTGATGCTCGACATGGAAACGCTGAATCAAAGCCTTCTTTCTGCAAAGGCAGAAATGGAAAAGGCGAGGCTTGAATCCAATGCGTCAGAAGTTCGCACCGAAGTAGAGCGCCAGTTGTTGACCCTTTCGGCTGAAGAAACAGCTGCCCGTTACAAGCAGTTGCAAGGCGATATCGCCAGCAAGAAGAAATCTCACGCTGCAAACGTGGCCATTCTGAAAATCACGCTCGAGCGCCACAAGCGCCATATTGGACGTCACAAGATCGACTTGGAACGATTCACAATTCACTCGCCCATCAATGGGCTGGTTGTTTTCCAATCCTTGTGGGGTGGCTCGTCAATGCGGCAGATCGAATTGGGAGATCAGGTATCCCCTGGACAGCCATTTATGAAAGTGGTTGATCCGGCAAGCATGATGATCGACGCCAAAATCAATCAAGCCGAAAGCGAACAGTTCCGCATTGGCCAGACAGCAACGATTCGCTTGGATGCGTTTGAAGGCAAGACTTTCCCTGGGAAGATTTTCTCGATTGGTGCCCTTGCGATCAGTGGCGGACGTCAGAACTTCTTCATCCGCAGTGTACCGATTCGCGTCGCTATTAACGGCGTGGACCCGCACCTGATTCCGGATCTGTCCGGTTCCGGTGATGTGATTATCGGCCAGCAGGATAGCAAAGTGATTGTGCCGCTGGGATCGGTGAAAATCGAAAAAGGCAAGGCTACAGTCGCCGTTAAGACGGCAACAGGCTTTGAAAATCGCGCAGTAGAATTGGGCATCCGGAATGAAACCCATGCCGCTGTCGTTTCTGGTCTGAAAGAAGGCGACGAGATTCGCGCTTCATTTTAACCGCTTGCCACTTCCACTTGAAGGCATTCTGGTTTGCGATCTGACCCGGGCCGTGGCAGGCCCGTTCTGCACCATGTTGCTTGGCGATTTAGGTGCAGAAATCATCAAAGTTGAAGAACCCTCAGGTGATGAAACTCGCGCCTGGGGCCCTCCATTTTTAGGTGAAGACAGTACTTACTTTCTTGGCTTCAATCGAAACAAAACCAGCATTGTTGCTGATCTTAAAACACCTGAGGGTTTGGCTTCGGTAAGCGAACTGGCTTCGCGCGCCGACGTATTCGTTGAAAATTTTCGAGCTGGCGTGGTGGACCGGCTTGGGTTGAGTTACGAAAGTCTATCGGCAAAAAACCCACGGCTAATATACGCATCTGTAACTGGCTTCGGGGTGGACGGCCCGGATCGGGAACGTCCGGGGTATGACTTAGTAATTCAGGCCATGAGTGGATTGATGCAATTGAGCGCTTCCGCTGGCGGTCCTCCAGTGAAGACTGGATTTCCAGTGGCCGATATTCTTGCGGCGATGTTTCTGGGCCAGGCAATTCAGGCGGCTCTGTTCCGGCGGGAACGCACCGGCGAAGGGGCGCGTATCGAAGTCTCGCTATTTGAATGCCTGTTGTCGGCAATGTCTCCTGCGGTTTCCAGCATTCTGCTGGCTGGAGTTGATCCAAAGCCGATGGGTGGCGGGCAGGCGAACATTGTCCCTTATCAGACCTTTCAGAGTTCCGACGGGCTGATTGCAATCGGCGTGCCGAATGATCGAATTTGGCGCCGCTTTGCGGAAGTGCTGGAACAGCCGGCGTGGCTGAGTGACGCTCGGTTTGAAGGCAACACAAAGCGCGTCGAAAATCGAGCGGCGTTGGTGGCGGCGGTTGAGGCAGTGCTAATACAGCAGACTTCAGACTATTGGGTTGCGAAATTGAAAGCGGCGTCGGTTCCCTGTGGTGCGGTGCAATCGGTAAAGGCGGCGCTCGGTGAGCCGCAGTTGGCGGCGCGCGGAAGCATCATTGAGATTGAAGATCCGTTGCGAGGGCCGATGCGGATTTTTGCAAACCCTATTCGTATGTCGGGATGCGATTTCACATATAATCATCCACCAGCACTACCAAATAAGGAAACCTAACATGCGACTATTCATTGCCCTTTTGCTTTGCACGCTGCCTGCGTTTTGTGAACGTCCGTCGGTAACGCTGAACTCTGGCGCGGCGAAGATTACCGTCGATTTGCTTGGCGGCGGCATTGTTGGATTTGAACTGCAGAATCTTGCGGTCAATCCATTTACGTGGGAGCAAAAGGGCAAAGATGATGAGGCCCGGCCCCGCGGCCACTTCCTTTGTTTGGATCGGTGGGGGGCGCCTTCGGCGGCGGAGCTTGCGAATGGGATGCCGTTTCATGGAGAGGCTTCGAAGGTGTTGTGGACCGTGACCAAACAGTCGGAGACAGACGTGGAAATGTGGGCTGAATTGCCGATGGCCAAATTGCGGATTGTCCGGCGTATGAGTATTGCAAAGGGCTCGGCGATTGTGGACGTGGCTGAGACGGTGACTAACAAGAACCCTCTAGGCCGCATTTATAACTGGGTGCAGCACCCTTCCATCGCGCCACCGTTTCTCGACGAAACGACGATCGTCGATTCCAATGCGAGTCAGGGGTTTCCACAATCGGCACCACTACCCAATCCGGAAAAGCTGTCGGCGAAGTGGCCGATGGCTTATAAAGATGCTGGGCTGGTGGACATTAGCCGGCTGACGAATGATCCGAATCCTAACGTGGTGTCGTATGCGATTGAGGCGGAATTTGGATGGACTACGGCAGTCACACCGGGCAAGCAACTGCTGGTTGGCTATCTTTGGAAGACGAGCGAATACCCATGGTTTAACGTGTGGCGGCATGTGGAAAATGGCAAGCCTGCAGCGCGCGGGCTTGAGTTTGGTACCACTGGCTTACATCAACCGTTTCCTGTGTTGACTAAGAAGGCCACGATTTATGGCAGGCCACTGTATGCGTTTCTCGATGCGGGCGAATCGCAAACAAGAAGCTATAAGATGTTTCTGGCGAAAGTGCCGCAGAGCTTCGCAGGCGTTGTAGGCCTGGCGGGTGTTGGGCGCACG
>JBBRJC010000142.1:0-8170 GCA_038220135.1 Bryobacterales bacterium
CGGTGCCGTCGATGGAGGAGAACACGGCCATCTGTAAGAGCAACGGGCTGAGGAAACGGTCGCGAATCATTTGCATGCTGTAGCTTTGTCTGGCAGTGGGCAGGGAACGGTTGGAGACGTTCACTTTTACTGGCATGGTGGCGGCGCGTTTGCCTATTTCGCCGGAGACTGCGGCGTTGCGATCCGCAGTAATTGCACCGAGCCATTGGCGCGATGAGGTGATTTTAAAGGAGGTGTTTGTATTTGCAAGCAGCGCGATTACTTCTGATCTGGCGAAGGGCATTTCGGCATCGCCGAGACCGAGAAAGCGGTGCCCGAAGGCGTAGATCTTGTTTGCGTCAATGTAGGTGACTGTACCGTCGGCACCAACGCTGAGGTCGCCTGAGATGAGTTGAACGCTGATCATTTGTCCGGGTTGAAGCGGACTGCCGGGATTGCTGGATTGTTGAGAATTTCCGCCGGCGATGCCTTGGCGAGGTTCCAGACCAAGGTCACGCAGAACTGGCGAAAAGTGTTCGAGCGTGGCGCGAGTGAATCCGGAAAAAGAAACCGGCGTGGCGATTTCCACTAGTCGTGCGTCCCCAACAGTGGCTGCGCGAACTGCATCGGTACGAATTGCGCTGGTTCCGTTTTGGACGGTGAGCATTTCTTCGATGGGGCGAATGCCGGCGATTGCTTCCTTGGCGAATGGAAAAGCGAGGGCTACGGCACCGATCAACTTGCCGCCGATATAGACCGGAGAGCCGCTCATTCCCTGCATGACGCCGGTGTGGGCGAGTGGGCCGCCGGATAATTTTCCGATGATTATGTTTTGCTTAGGCCCCAGATTTTCAAGGACGCCCATTATTTCCACTTGAAACTCTTCCACCGCGTTGCCGGAAAAAACAGTTCTGCCGATGCCCTTCTGGCCTGGGCGCAACTCACTTAGGGGCATGATTGCAGGGGGCTGAGCGTGAAGGCCGGCGGCCAACATTACTAAAGTTATTGCAAAGGTACTGGAGCGCACCTTCCTATTTTAGACACCCCTTGGACCGACAGGCTATTGAGGGATGAAGCCCAACTATGATTTACTGATAGGTAATGGCAACAATAGAGACCGTGTCTCCGCCCCAAGGTTCGCAGTCAGAACCTCAAATTCCGTGGCCGGTAATATCCTGGTTCGGCGCACTTTTGGTGTTCGCCTACCTACCTGTATTGATCAGCCTGGTGAAACATTGGAATCGCGACGACGATATGGGCCACGCATTTTTTGTACCTTTTGTAGCAGGGTATATTGTTTGGGGCAGCCGTTCGGAACTATTTAAGATCAGGCCACAGCCTAGTGCGCTGGGATTTATTTTGATCTTCTGGGGCATTGTGCAGTTGTATATTGGCGCGCTGGGAAGTGAGTTCTTCCTGCAACGTACTGCCTTCATTATTACTACTGTCGGCGTTCTTCTGGTTACAGGTGGATTGGTTGTGGTTCGCGCGTTGTTCTTTCCGTTGTTCCTATTGCTGTTTATGATTCCGATTCCGGCGGTTGTTTATAATCAGATCACTTTCCCGCTGCAACTTTTCGCAAGCCGGGTGGCGGAGAACGTTTTGCTACTGGTAGGAATTCCTGTGCTGCGTGACGGCAATATTTTAGAACTGGCGAGCCAGAAGTTGTCGGTGGTTGAGGCTTGCAGTGGAATTCGGTCGTTGCTATCGCTGTCGTTTCTCTCGCTGGTCTATGGGTTCTTTTTTGATTCGCGGCCGTACATGAAATATGCGTTACTGGCGGCAACAATTCCCATTGCGATTTTGGCCAACGCGGCGCGTGTGAGTGCTACCGGAATTTTGAGCGAGTTCAATCCGGAATTGGCCCGCGGCTTGTTCCATGTGATGGAAGGCTGGGTTGTCTTCATGGTGGCGCTGGTGCTGCTGGTGTTGACCCATCAGTTGATGAGCAGGATTATTAGCTGGCGCGAAAAGCGGTCGGCCTAAGAGGTTACGATGCAATTTTTGAAGAACCGTTTTGCCCTGGTGTTGAGCTTGCTGCTTGCCTGTCAGGCAGTGGGTGCGTACTTGATTGACAAGCGTGCTGAGAACACGCCGGTGATTGCACCGCTTTCTACATTTCCCACTAATTTTGCCGGCTGGCGGATGTTGAAAGATTATCCGCTGGAAGACGAAGTGGCAAAGGTTTTGCAGGCTACCGACACAATCACTCGGGATTACGCCAATACTAAGGAAGGCGTGAACCTGTACATCGCCTATTTCAAATCGCAGCGCAGTGGCGTGGCCCCGCACTCGCCCAAGAACTGCTTGCCTGGCAATGGTTGGGTTTCTGAAAATCAGGAAATCTTCCATATCGACATTCCCGGCTATGCGCCGATTGAAGCCAATCGCTATGTTGTGCAGCGTGCGGAATCGAAAAACGTGGTTTTGTACTGGTATCAATCCAGGCAGAGAACGGTTGCCAGTGAATATAAGGCCAAGTTTTTTGTTATCGCTGATGCCATTCAGCAGAACCGTACGGACACTTCGCTGGTGCGCGTGATTGCTCCGGTATTTGGTGGCGATTTGGAGAGGGCGAACAAGGCTGCGATTCAGTTCACGCAGGACATGTATCCGCTGCTGGGAAAGAGCTTGCCGCAGTAAGCGCGGGGTTAGCGGCTCATCTCAATCGCTTTTGTTGACACATAGTACTTGGCCATCATTCCAGCTCGCTCCCACTGGGGAACGCTTGCCGGTGATTGCAAATACTTGAAAAACTGAATGGCCACCTGTGCGAAATGCGCCTCATGGCTTACCCGGAATTGCTGTGGAATCTGGATGCGGAATTCGCCGTTTTGCTCAGCAATGGCGACGCCGGGCCAGGATTGCTGCCAACCAGCCACTGTCTGTTTAAGTGCTGTCAGCGCGTTGGGCGCATTGGGTACAACGTACACTTCCGATTGATAATTTTCCGGCTTGCCCTGCCTGATTTCGATGCGTGCCTTGGTCCCTTGAAACGACGCCATATACACGTCGCCGGTCCCTTCGGGCGCTTCCCAATTCCAAAGAATGTCCAGCTTCACGTGTACGCCGCGTAGTTTGTAATGGACTGCATTGTTGCAATTGTAGAGAAGTGGATTGGCTTTGTCTTTCGGTTCCGAGCCGGTCACTTTTAGAAAATCGACGGCAGATATTTCGGTGGGCCAATGTTTGGCGGAAATCATTTCAATATCGCGCTGGTAGTTTAGAATCTGGTCAGGGAATGCCGTCCACTGCACCAGGTCAACCACGTGTGTGCCAACGTCGGAAAGTCCTTCGCCATATTCATCGGTATCGAAAAACCATACTGGTCGTCGCAGTGGCGTTCCGGCAACCATCTTCATCAAATGGTGAATGCTCTTGGCGTAAACCGCTGGCTGTTCGGCCGTGCCCGGTTGCATTTCGCCAAAAACTGATTTGTCGTTGACTAGCAGGCGTTGCAGGATCGAGGTAATTTCGAAGCGCTCGGTCATGATGTCGAAGGCCACCAGCCCCTTGTTTTCGGCTATCTGCAGCGCTTTGTCGACAAGTGGCAAATCTTCCAGGCGGATTACCCAGGGCTTGTCTGCCAGTACATTCAGGCCGGCTTCCACCGATTGCAGGATTTGATGGATTTTGCCGCGATTGCGTCCAGAGAGTACGACGCAGTTTCCGGGCCTTTGGTGCAGCATATGTTCCAGCGAGTGATCACTGGTGTGAACCGCCAATTCCCAGGAAGTGGGGGAGGGGGCGCGGTTGTTGAATTGGGCGACGCGAGTTAAATAATCAATCAGTTCCGGGCCAAGCGGCGAATAAACGGAAACCAGACGCGACACGTCGGGATACATTTCCTTTTGCAGAAGGGCCGCGTGGAAGTGACCAGGGTCTAGAATCATCAGTTTCAGTTCGTTCATCACTTTCATGTAACGGTAGCAGAGGTTGCGCGTAAAAAGTGATGCGCCGGCGGTCAGAGTATGAAAAAAATTCAAGAATGGCTGGTTCGATTAATGAAAATACAGGGCTTACGAATTGGCATTTGGCGTGCATATTAGGGAGCGAGGAGCAAGACCCCATGAAACGCAAATTACTGTTGTTGATGATCGCAGCCGGCACAATGTTGTCCGCCCAAGTTTCCCTCGGAATCAGAATTGGACCACCACCGGCCATTCGATATGAGCGGATGGACAACCGTCGCCCAGGCGCCGATTATATTTGGGTTGACGGCTACTGGTACCCTGAGCGGAACAAATATAAGTGGCATAAGGGCTATTGGACCCGTGCCCCATTCGGCGGTGCGCGCTGGATTGCGCCGCGCCATGATGGTGGCATGTTCTACAACGGCTATTGGGGCAGGGATAATGATCGTTACGACCATGATCATCGTTGGGATCGTGATCGCCGTGATCGGGATAATAACCGCAGACGGTAACCAGTAAAGTTGCGATGGACAGAAGGCCAAAATCTTCTGTCCATCGGGCTTGTTGTGTTAGCTTGGAACTAGACCTATCGGTGTGAGTGAATCCTTAACACAACCTGAAAATAGACTGGCGGCACCTATGCCAGCACTCGAACCTTTGTATCCGTTCGATTCCCGATATGTCGAGCTTGAAGAAAAGATCATCAAGCTGCGGCCAACCGAACGGCTTGAGCCTATTCGCAAGGCCTATTTATTTGCTGCGGAAAAGCATAACGGGCAGTTGCGAAAATCGGGTGAACCGTACATGGTACATCCACTGGAAGTGGCCCACATTCTTGCCGACATGCAGATGGATTCGGTTTGCATACAAACCGGATTGCTGCACGATGTGGTGGAAGATTGCGGTGTTACGGTGGAGCAAATCCGGCAAGGGTATGGTGAATTTGTAGCAGCCTGTGTTGACGGCGTCACCAAACTGGCGAAAATCAAAGTTTATTCGCGTGAAGAGCGGCAGGCAGAGAGTGTTCGCAAGATGCTGCTTGCGATGGTGAAAGACATCCGGGTGGTGATTGTGAAGCTGGCAGACAGGCTGCACAATCTGCGAACACTGGGTGCTTTACCGCAGGAAAAACAGGCTCGCATTGCGCAAGAAACTTTAGAAGTTTACGCGCCCATTGCACATCGTCTTGGGATGGGTAAAATTCGTGGCGAACTGGAAGATTTGGGATTCCGGTATTTGGAGCCGGTTGCTTTTGAAGAGATCCGGCATTCGATTGAATCGCGCCGCGCAGCCAGTGAAGACACGCTGATTTTAATTCGCGATACAGTACGCACCAAGCTTGCCCGAGAGAATGTTCCTGCCCGCGTTGAAGGCCGCGTCAAGCGCCCTTACTCCGTGTTTCAAAAGCTGCGCAAACAGAAGATTGGAATTGATCAGGTTTATGATCTGCTGGCGATCCGCATCATCACCGATTCTGTGAAGAATTGCTATGCGGCGCTTGGGATCATCCACAATGAGTGGGTGCCAATCATGGGCCGGATTAAAGACTTTATTGCCATTCCCCGGCCGAATTTATACCAGTCGCTTCATACGTCAGTGATGGGCCCTAACGGCATTGCTTTTGAAGTTCAGATTCGAACCGAAGAGATGCACCGGGTTGCTGAGGAAGGCATTGCCGCGCACTGGAAATACAAAGAAGGCAAGAAGGCTAATCAGCAGGACGAAAAGCAGATTGCCTGGTTGCGGCAGCTGGTGGATTGGCAGAAAGAAGTGCGCGATCCGGGTGAGTTTATGTCCACCCTTAAAGTGGATTTGTACCCGGAGGAAGTATACGCATTTTCCCCTGCGGGGCGAGTTGTTGTTTTGCCTATGGGTGCCACCCCCATCGACTTTGCTTACGCCATCCACACCAACGTTGGCAACTGCTGTGTTGGAGCCAAAGTGGGCGGCCGTATTGTTCCGCTGAAGTATGAATTGAAGAACGGCGATGTGGTGGAGATTTTAACGCAGACCAATCATTTGCCCAGCAAAGATTGGTTGTCCATCGTTAAAACTTCGCGTGCAAAAAACAAGATCAAGCACGTTATCAACACCACAGAGCGGGCCAAGGCGATCGAGATCGGCGAGAAGCATTTGGAACGTGAGGCGCGTCGGCTGGGCGTGCAGATGCGCAAGATCACGAAGGAAGATTTTGAGCGCGTTGCCGCTGATTACGGTGTTGCGAAGATCGAAGATTTATACGCGTCGCTGGGTTACGGGAAATATTCTGCGCGGCAAGTTCTGTTGAAGTTGGCACCTGATCAGGTTGAAGCTGAACCGGTTGAGCCACCCAAGCCGGCACCGCAGATTATCGACCCTGATACCAAGGATCTGGTGGTGCGTGTTAAGGGTGTGGAAGATGTGCTGGTGTATCTGGCCAAGTGCTGCAACCCGATTCGAGGCGAAGGGATTGTTGGCTATATCAGCCGCGGGAAGGGAATTGCCGTTCATTCCTTGAACTGCCCTAACGTGCAGAACCTGATGTATGAAGTGGAACGAAAAATCGAAGTGGAGTGGGCTCGCGGGACCACTGAATCGTTCGTTGTTAAAATGAAGGTTCACACGGACGACAGGCCTGGAATCCTGAATCAATTGACTAGTATCCTATTTCATGAGAACAGCAACATCCGTTCTTTGGAAGCGCAGGGCGATAGTGACAGTGACCGCGACGGAGCGATTGTGTCAATGACGGTTGAAGTGAAAGACAAAAAACAATTGGAGCGCGTCATCGCAGCCATTCGCCGTATTGGCGGAGTGCGTGACGTGGAGCGTGTGCAATGATCGATCCGGAACATATTTCAATTTCCAAATCCAAAGGCATTCAGATTGATTGGAGCGATGGCCATCAATCGAGTTACGAATTGGAGTATCTGCGGGAAGAATGTCCCTGCGCAACCTGCACTGGGGCGCATGGAACGGAGCCGCAACGCTATCAGCGCCAGGATCCAAATCCGCTGCAAATGTTTAAGCCACGTTTGAAGATGAACGAGGTGGAATCGGTTGGCAACTATGCCATTCGCATTGACTGGAACGACGGGCACAACACCGGTATTTATTCTTACGATCATTTGCGGCGCATCTGCAATTGTGCCGAGTGTGCTGCGGCCCGTCAGGTAGCGTAATCGCGATGGACCTTGGGCAAATACGGGCGCGGGCGGTGGGCTTTCAATCGCAAGTTGAAAATGCAAAGGCGCGCGTTGATGCGGATTTTTCGTGGTATCCCTACGATTCACTTTCCAACATTGAACATCTGGACAAGCTGTTGGAAGGCGAGTTGCGCGATGTGATTGAGTTGCTGGGTGATGGGCGCCGGGTGTTGGATATTGGCGCGGCTGATGGCGAGTGGTCGTTCCTGCTGGAATCGCTTGGCTGTGAGGTAGTGGCGGTTGATTACGCCCTTACCAATGCCAATGAGATGCGCGGGATTACGGCGCTAAAAAATGCGCTGCGCTCGAAAATCGAAATCATTGATACCGACATCGACAACCGTTTTTATCTGCCGGAAGGCAAGTACGATATCGCCTTTTTCCTTGGCATTTTGTACCACCTGAAGAATCCGTTTTTCGCGCTTGAGAAAATGACGAAGCAGGTGAAGTACCTGTTTTTGAGCACGCGCGTTGCCAGGGTGGCACCATCGGGCGTGCCGCTGGAACGGGACTGTCTGGCTTATTTGTTGGGGCCGCATGAACTAAATGGGGACCGCAGCAATTACTGGATTTTTTCGGAACCAGCTTTGCGCCGTCTGGTGGAGCGTGCTGGTTGGCAGGTGTTGGCGTTTCGTACCTTTGGCAGTGGCAAGGGTTCAGACACCAACAGCCTGGAACGGGATGAGCGTGCGTTTTGCCTGCTGCGCAGTGCTTACCAAATGAGCAACGTGGAATTGCTGGAAGGATGGCATCGTGACGATCAGTATCCGTGGTGCTGGACCGAAGGGCGCTTCAGTGTTGCCATTCCCGCGGAGGCTCGGCGTGCAGCAAAAATTGCCCTGGAAGTGTACGTGCCACCGCTGCTGATTGAGCGTTTGGGGACGGTGACACTAGAGGGGCAACTGGGGGCCTCGCATTTGGAACCGATGCGATTTGAGCGCGAAGGGGAGTATCAGTTTGTGCGTGCGCTGCCGCCCGGCTTAGCATCGCAACCGCTGCATTTTTCTTTGAATAAATGCCTGGCACCGAGCGATGATGATCCGCGCGAACTGGGCATTATTGTTTCCTCCATTCGTCTGCACTTTTAGGTAT
>JBBRJC010000143.1:0-8165 GCA_038220135.1 Bryobacterales bacterium
ATACGTCGGTGGTGCCGACCCCGGCCCCGAAGTACGCGAACAATTCGACTGCAACATCATGCTCAGTCTGGAGATCTTCAATACCGCCCCAGGCCGAACCACCGTAATCCTCACAGAACCCAAGGCGCTCCCCTTGGTGGACCAGCGGTCCGTGGCCAGCACTCTCAGGCCTCGGGCGCAATCCCCCTTCGAAGACAATTGAACTACGTTCGTTAGTTTTCTCTAGATAAGGGAGAAAGCTTATGGTAGACTTTCATTTTACTTGCTCTTATTTTGTACGAAATTTTTGAATCGGAGATAACTTGAACCCATGTCCTCCATACTACTGAAAACACTCACTCTGCTTGCACTGTTATCCGGAGTCGCCTTTGCTCAGGAAGACGATGCCGACGTCCCACCCAAGTTTCGCAATCTTATAAACAAAGATACGTACTTCCAGTTGCGCGGTGACTACCTGAACCTGCTGCGTGGATTGCCCGCCGACCCGTCCTTGCGGCAGACCGCGATTCAGCAAATGCAGGGTCAGCAAGTTCAGGGAAATTCGCCCATCAGTCCCTTCCTGCCTGTCGCCAACCCTTGGACCGCCATTGGTCCGTCGCCCATTCCGAATGGTCAGGTGACCGGCGGTCTGGCTGTCAGCGGTCGCGCTACCGCATTTGTGATCGATCCCACCAACACTAACAAGATCTATTTGGGAACCGCACAAGGCGGTGTGTACCGCTCCACCAACGGTGGCACGAACTGGACCCAAATCTTCGATGGGGCAAATTCCTCCGCCATCGGCGCTCTGGCTCTGGCACCTTCAAACACGTCCATTTTGTTTGTCGGAACAGGGGAAGCGAACTACTCTGGGGATAGCTACGCTGGTGTGGGTGTATACCGCATCGATAACTGCGATACCGTGGCCACGCTGGTCGGACCCATCAACCCGGTTCGGAACTACATCAATGGTTCAAGCAACCCCGTTAGCAATCCGGCATTTAATGGCCGCTCCATTTCCAGCATTCTCGTTCATCCCACCAATCCTTCCATCCTCTACGTAGGCGTGGCTGGCGGCGTCATTGGAATCGGCGGCGACGCCCCGTTTGGAGGCAACATTCCTCCGCTGGGCATGCGTGGTCTATATCGCCTCACCAGCGCCACCTCGGCCCCGGCATCGGTCGCGGTCCAGAAGGTGGCCGTCTGCACTGCTGCTTCCGGTTTTGACTTGCCGAATACGTGCAATCGGAACATCGACAGCATGGTGTTTGACCCTGGGCATCCCAATATACTTACGGTGTGGGTGTTCGGTAATGCAGCAGCCGGAGACGGCGGCATCTACCGTTCCACCAATGCCCAGGCGGCAACACCCACCTTCACACAAGTATTGACCACCGCAACCGGGAGTGCGAGAGGGAGCCTGGTGATCTACAAAGAAGGGGCGAACCCGGCGGTGCTATACGCCGCGACGGGAGAGTCTACCAATGGTCGCATTCGCCGGTCCGTGGATGCGGGTGCCACATGGAGTGGTGCCCTCGCCGGCGGGGGCGGATTCTGCGGTGGACAGTGCTTCTACAATATCGGTATTGACGTTATTCCCGGTGCGACCATAGCGACTACCGATGATATTTTGGTTCTGGGGGGGAACACGCCCGGCGCTTCTACTCTTCTTTTCGCTAAATCCGCCAATGGCGCAGCAACCTTCGCCGAATCGAGTGCGGGACTGCACGCAGACACTCACTTCATCCGCTTTGATCCCACGAATTCGAATGTAATCTATCACGGTAACGATGGCGGCATTTTCAAATCCGTCAACGGCGGAGTCACCTGGACATCCCTCAATAACAACCAGATCAATTCCGTGCAGTTCAGCGGCCTGGCAGTTCATCCGGTGGATTCGAAGTTCTCTCTCGGCGGCACGCAGGATAACGGCACCAACATGCGCAAAAGCGATGGCACCTGGACCCGCGCCGATTTTGGTGATGGTGGGTATACGTTAATAGACCGTAACGCCATCAACACAACCAACATGACGCTCTATCACACCTACTTCAATCAGTCAGGTAACCTCATAGGTTTCGCCCGAGTGTTGAGTTCGACTTGTGCGTCCGATGGCAATTGGGCCTTCAAGGGAATCTACGGTGGTGCGGTCGATCCTACCCCGTATTGCGATGGAAGCGATACTTTCAACGGCATTTTGATTAGCGACAAGGTATTGTTCTACGCGCCTATGGAACTTGGCCCGGGCAACCCCAGTACCGTGTACTTCGGCGCCGGTTCCGTCTACCGCTCCACCAATCGCGGCGACACAATGCCGTCCGTCAGCCAGACTTCCACCTCTCCGGTCAGTTCCATCGCTGTGTCACCTCAGGATGACAATTACCGCATATTCGGACGCGTCGATGGCTCAGTTTTCTTTACCACCACGGGAGCCAATCCGATGACGGCATTGGCAGGAATCCCCGCCAAGTTCATTGGGCGGGTCAAGTTTGATCCTTCAAACAAGGAAACCGCCTACGTGACCTTGGGTGGTTACTTCGGTGGCACCAGCACCGCTCAATCCCACGTCTGGAAGGTAACCAGCTTGAGCACTGGTCCTGTTGTCACTGCAATCAACTCTGGATTACCCGACGTCCCCGTAAATGCCTTTGCAGTCGACCCATCTAACGGAAACAACCTCTTCGCCGGTACCGATATCGGCGTATACGGTTCTGGCGACGGCGGCGCGACCTGGGCCCCGTACGGCACTGGACTTCCCGTGGTCGCCATCTTCGGTATGGAAATCCAGCCGCAAGCCAAGCTACTCCGGATCGCCACTCACGGGCGCGGCATGTGGGACATCAGCATCGCGACAGCTAACAACGTAACCGGCCAATTCACCATTAACCCTTTCGTGGTGTCCTACAATCGGGCCACCGCAAAGTGGACTCAAAACGTAACGATAACCAACAACGGCGCTGCTTTGACTAATGTTTCCTTTGTCTTGGATAACTTGAGTGCGGGCTGGACGCTGACCAACGGAAACGGCACCACCAGTGCCACCGTACCCGCCGGCAGTGCGTACAAGACTGTGGGTGCCGTCGGGGCTGGCGCCAGCACTACGGTCCAGTTGCAGTTCACCAGGGTGGGAGCAACGGCCTTTGGCTACACTGCCCGCATACTGGACGGAGTACCGCAGTAGCTTACTCCAACTCGACTAGATTATGGGCTGGGAACGGCATCCGCAGCTGAGGCTATTGGGAAAGCCTGGGTTGGAAACGGATGCCGCGTGGCAGGTGACGGCAAGACGCTCGTGAGCTCGGACACGGCATTCTTGTATACGGGCCTCCGTCTTACAAACCCGACTAGGGAAACACTCAGGCGAATTTCGGATGGAAGGCGGCACCGGGGTCTCGAACGACCTCGCACAATACAATGATTAGGGCACGAGTGCGATCGATGTTTAGCCTCGACGTGGATTGTCCACTTTCGAGCTATCTTCCCGCAGACACTGAGCGGTTCAATCTCTTGGTTCGCGTCATGGTCGGACCACATCCTGGCGAGGGAAAGGAGTCTTTTGATATCGCCGTTTGCACGCCATCTTGGCTCGCTGATGAGTGCCAGCGCAGTGGTTGGGTTTCTGGTCAACATACGATCGTCGTTTCGTACTATGCTTGGCCGGAGATCGAAGTCGCAATAAAAAAGCTCGTCGAACAGCACAGCGGAGCTTCATGGCACGAGGTGGCCTGTATGGTGTCTCATGTGGGTCAATGGGAGTTTGCCGACCATTGCGAATCAACGTAGTTTGACGTCAACATAAGTGCGAGCGGACACCGGTGGAACAACCTTCCCTTCCCCGATTCCGTACCACCAGATCGGCGATCAGCGGCAGCGGGAATTGACACTGCGCGTTTTTCAACATAGGGATGTGGACGCAGATAGGTTGCTGCCTCACCGCAAGCTGCGTCAATGGTTGGGGCTCATGCGGCACCCGCGAGTTCGTAAGACTCGGACATCCCTATAAAAAAGGAGTAATCATGTTACTGGAAAAGGAATCGGAAACCTACAAGACCCAACTACCCTCTTTAGTGACCGAAGAAGGTAAATTTGTGCTAATCAAAGGAACTGAGCTTGTCGGTGTATATGGCACCTATGATGACGCGCTCAAGGATGGTTACACAAAGTTTCAACTTGAGCCTTTCATGGTGAAGCAGATTCACATAATGGAACAGAGGCAGTTTATCTGGCGATTGATTGAGCCAGAGATGTGCCGTACTTCACCCCCGATATAACAACTGATTTAGTGTAAGTGACAACCATATTTTATTGACATAGTACGCCGCACGTACTACACTCAGCGCATATGATTCGCTCGTTCCGGTGCTCGGAAACAAAGGCGATACACGACGGTTACGGCAGCCGAAGGTTTCGGGCAATTGATATACAAGCCCGTAAACGACTGCGATGGTTGGATTCAGCCACTAGCCTGACCGATCTGGCCGCGATTCGCGGGAATCGGTTGGAACCACTTCAAGCCGACCGAGCAGGCCAGCACAGCATTCGAATCAATGACCGTTGGCGAATCTGCTTTATCTGGTTCGAAGGCAATCTGCACAACGTCGAAATAGTGGATTACCATTAAAAAAGGAAGGAAATGTTTTGCCACAAAGACGCAAATTGCCGCCCATTCACCCTGGCGAACTCCTACGGGACGAACTCGAAGAATTAGGAGTGAGCCTGAACGAATTGGGCCGTGCCCTCCACGTACCGATGAACAGGATCAGCAATATCGTCAATGGTAATCGGGCCATCACAGTGGATACTGCTATGCGACTTGCCCGCTACTTCGGCACCGCACCGCAATATTGGTTAAATCTCCAAATCGCATACGACCTGGAAGTTGCGGGCCAGGAACTTCAACCAAAAATTGATTTGGAAGTCCGCCCTCGCACCACCGCCTGACTTCGCCCTTTTCACCGCCCTCATACACCCCTAATGCTATCCTGGATACTGCACCCGCAACTTCTATTGGAAAGGCAATAAAACACCAAAATGCTCTCTGGTTTGTTTGGCTCTGGCGATGGCGGCAGCCTACTTGATCGCCTGAAACAGGGCATCGAAAAGACGCGCACCGGCTTGATGGAAAAGGTCGATGACGTCCTTCAAGGTAAAAAAGAAATCGATGCTGACGTCCTAGATGAGCTCGAATACGCCCTCATCACGGCCGACATCGGCGTTAGCACAGTCACCGAAATTCTGGAAACCATCCGCCAGCGCGTCGACCGTAAACAGGCCGCCAACATTGCGGAAGTGAAAGCCCTGATCCGCGCCCACCTGCTAGAAATTATGGCTGCCAGCGATCGCCCCTGGAAAAGAATCGCCGAAGCACCCGAAGTGTTCTTCATCGTCGGCGTCAATGGCGCAGGCAAGACCACAACCATCGGCAAACTGGCCGCACGCTGGCACTCCGAAGGCAAATCAGTAATGCTCGCCGCCGCCGACACTTTCCGCGCCGCCGCCGTCGAACAACTGGACGTGTGGGCCGAACGCAGCGGCGTGCCCATCATCAAACAAAAAACCGGCGCAGACCCCAGCGCTGTTGTATTTGACGCGCTCACGGCCGCCAAAGCCCGCAAAATTGATCGTCTGATTGTCGATACCGCCGGCCGCCTCCACACCAAGGAAAACCTCATGGCGGAGCTCGAAAAAATGCACCGCACCGCAGCCCGCGTCATCCCCGGCGCCCCTCACGAAGTACTGCTCGTGCTCGACGCAACCACCGGCCAAAACGGCCTCGAACAGGCACGCAAATTCACCGGCGCAAGCGGAGTCACCGGCATCGTCTTAACCAAGCTCGATGGCACCGCCAAAGGGGGCATTGCCGTGGCAATTACTCGCGAACTCAACCTGCCCATCCGCTACATCGGCGTTGGTGAAAAAGCTGCCGATCTGCTACCGTTTGATGCGCAGCAATTCATTGCGTCGTTATTTGAGTAGGATACGATTCAAAGGTGATTAGTATGTACGCCCAATATATGGAAGAGGCCCTGGCGCTTGCTCGCCGTGGGCTGGGACGCACCAGTCCCAACCCGGCAGTCGGAGCAGTTGTGGTGAAGGATAGCGTAGTAGTCGGGCGCGGCTTTCACCTTTGGGCGAACAAAGATCACGCCGAAATCGTCGCCCTCAACGAAGCCGGCGAAATGGCCCGTGGTGCAACACTCTACGTTACTCTCGAACCTTGCTCGCATCACGGCCGCACCGGCCCTTGCGTCGAGCGGATCGTAGCCGCAGGCATCACCCGCGTGGTCGCGGCCATCGAAGACCCGAACCCACGTGTGTCCGGCAGTGGGTTCGCATTTCTTCGCCAAGCCGGAATCGAAGTCATTGTCGACGAACAGTACCGCATTGAAGCCGAATCGCTCAATGAAGCATTCGGCCATTACATGCGTCATGCCAAGCCGCTGGTCACGCTGAAAAGCGCCCTTACCCTCGACGGTAAGATTGCAGCCCCGGAAGACAACACCGGCTGGATCACTTCAGAAAAAGCCCGCCTCCATGTGCAGCAACTTCGCCACATGACCGACGTTATTTTAACCGGCATAGGCACCGTGCTCGCCGACGATTGCCAACTCACCGACCGTTCCGGCCAGGAGCGCAGCCGTCCTCTACTTCGCGTCGTTGTCGATTCCCAACTGCGCATTCCCCGCGAATCGCAAATGGTGACCAGCGCCAAACGCGACCTGCTGGTTGTTGCAACTTCCGCCGCCAGTGCCACCCGCCGCAAAGCGCTCGAAGATGCAGGCGTAGAAGTGGTAGTTCTCGATTCTGCCGACGGCCGCACGAATCTAAAAAGTCTGATCACTCTACTAGCCGAACGTGGCTACCAATCGCTGATGGTTGAAGCCGGCAGCAAAGTGAATTGGGCGTTCCTCGATAAAGCCCTTGCCGACAAAATCTTCTTCTATTACGCACCCAAAATTCTCGGCGGCACACAATCCCTTCCCGTCGCTGGGGGTGCCGGACGACGCCGCCGCTCGGAAGCAATCGTCCTCGAAAGAATGCAATTACACGCCATCACCGGTCAGGAATTTGCCGTGGAAGCCTGGGTACAAAAATAATGTTTACGGGAATTATTGAAGAATTAGGCGAAATTATTGTAATAGAGCCACAATCGGCAGGATCCCGCATTCGTGTGCGCGCATCACGAGTGGTTGCTGACGCCAAACTGGGTGACAGCATCGCGGTAAACGGTGTGTGCCTTACCGCCGTGGAACTATCTGCAACAGGCTTTGTAGCCGACATGGCACCGGAAACGGTAAGCCGCACCAACCTTGGCAATTTGAAACCCGGAACTCCCGTCAATCTGGAACGTCCCATGCGTGTCGGCGGCCGGCTCGATGGCCACATCGTCCAAGGGCACGTCGATGGCACCGGCGAACTCCTCGAGCTAAAAGAGCTGGGAAGCGGCAATTGGTGGCTTGCAATTCGGGTGCCCGCAGAACTGGAGCGTTATCTGGTTTTCAAAGGCTCTGTGGCAGTCGATGGAATCAGCCTGACCGTGGCCGCGCTCGAAGGCGACCGCTTGGCCATCACCATCATTCCGCACACATATCAGGCCACGAATCTACGCACCCGCCGCACAGGAGACCGCATTAACCTCGAATGCGACATCGTCGCCAAATATGTTGAAAAAATGATGGGCCGAATCGAAAAACCCAGCGGACTCACCTCCCAAAAACTGCAACAGCTCGGCTACTGAAGTACTTCAATCTCAACATCCACACGCGGCGCCCGCGAAGCACCCCACGCAGAAATGATTAGCGTCGCTTTGTATTTTCCAGGCGCAAGCGCATCCGGCTTCGGCATTAAAGAAACCAGGTCCGCTTCAAAGGCAGAAGCCTTGCGTGGTAATCGCCCCTGCCTCACCACCACGTTCAACCAATCCGGCGCACCATCTATCCGGTAAGCCAGCCCCGGCCAATTGCCTGCCACCAAAATTTCCTTGGCCTCCAGCATCCCTTCGCCCTTCTTCCATTTCCAATGCAGAGACCGCACGCTGGCATCCAAAATCGGTGCCCCCTGTACTTCCAACTGCAAATCCCTCACATGCTCGCCGCATCCGTTTGAGGCCGCCACCTGAATCCGAAAAACTCCTTCCTCCTCCGGCGTACCCTCAAAAACTCCAGCCGTCGAAAGATGCACCCCCG
>JBBRJC010000144.1:0-8158 GCA_038220135.1 Bryobacterales bacterium
CGCAGTTGCCTTTTCCCATTTCGAAACCCAAGGAGCCCGCCATGTCCACAGCCGCACAAATCAACGCCAACCAACTCAACGCCCAGTCATCCACCGGCCCACGCACCGCCGAAGGCAAATCCGTCGTCTCCCAAAACGCCACAAAGCACGGCCTCACCGCCACCTACCCCGTAATTCGCACCCCGGAAGAACAAACCCAATTCGACGAAATGTCCGATTCGTTTCTAGAAGAACTCCGCCCATACACTCCGTCAGAACAAACCCAATTCAAGCAGCTTATCCTGGCCGCCTGGAATATCGACCGCTGCCATCGCCTCGAATCCGAACTAGCCGCCGCAACCGGATCCGACCCCCTCCTCGACCAAACCGCCTACAAAACCCTCGCCCGCATCGAAGCCTACCGCCTCCGCGCCGAACGTCTCTTCCACCGCAACCTCAAGGAATTAAAGACCATAGACAAGCATCGCTACATCCCGCAAATCAAACCCAATTTCCCAACACCCATCTACTCCCGCGCCCCCCACACCACTCCAAAAGTAGGACGCAACGAGCCATGCCCCTGCAAATCCGGCAGAAAATACAAATTCTGCTGCATCGACAGCCAGCCCTCGTCTAGCGATCAGTTGTAAGAGAAATATGAAAAGAATCAGCCGGCTTCCACTAACCCGTGATGATCACAATGCCCGTCATGCGGATGATGCAGATGCCCATCCACCAGATAATCCACGTGGTCCCCATGCGGTATCGGCTCATGCCCACAACCCTCGCCATGCACATGCTCCGCCTCGTGGCTCAGGCAAATATGCGGAGCGCAGCTTGCCGGATTCGCCGCCGTCACCTCAATCACATGCTCGTCGAAATGGTCGCCGTGCGGGCTGTGCAAATGTCCGTCATGCAGATAATCGGTGTGATCTCCATGCTTCACCGCCGTGTGCCCGCAACCTTCTCCATGAACGTGGGTATGCAGTTCGTGAATCTTATGATGGTTTCGCATGATGACGGCCTCTACAATAAGAGTAACCCCATTCATGGCCAATCGAAGAGAAACTTACCGCGTTAGCGGCATGGACTGTGCCGAAGAAGTGTCCCTTCTGCGACGGGCGCTCAGTGGCGTGAACGGTGTTTACGAACTTGGGTTCGATGTGGTCAACGGTAAAATGACCATTGAGTTTGACGAAAAGCGGATTAGTGCCGAAGCGATTGCCGCTAAAGTTGTGGGCCTGGGCATGCGGCTGGAAGCGTGGGTGCAACTCCAGCAAAATGCGCCAACGAGTTGGGCCCAACACGGTCGCAAGGTGCTCGCCGCAGCCAGTGCCTTTTTTCTGCTCCTCGGCGTTGGCCTGATCGCCTATAACACCGGCCATTTCACCCTCAGTCTGCTTGCCCACGAACACGGTGAACAGCCCGTGCCGCTGCCGGCCATTATCAGCTTCTGTCTGGCGATGGCATTTGGTGCATTCCCGACTCTGCAAAAGGCGATACAGTCAATCGCAGCACTTCGGCCTGATATGAGCGCGCTGATGCTGCTCTGCATTGTCGGCGCTTCGTTTTTAGGCGAATGGATGGAGGGGGCAACCGTTGCTTTCTTGTTTTCGCTCGCCAATCTGCTGGAAGCATATAGCATGCAGCGCGCCCGCAATGCCATCAGTTCGCTGCTTGGTTCCACGCCGAAAGAAGCCACCGTTGTGCACGCGCATGGGGAACATAAAATGTTGGTGGCCAAGGTGCAATTGGGCGAGACCATTCGCGTTCGTCCCGGGGACACGATTCCGTTTGATGGCGACGTGCTCCAAGGCGTTTCCAGTGTAAATCAATCCTTTCTGACCGGTGAATCGGCGCCGGTATTGAAAGAGGTTGGTAGCCGCGTTTATGCCGGCACCATGAATATGGACGGCATGCTGGATGTGCGCACCACGCGGCTGGCCGAAGATTCAACCCTTTCCCGGACGCTGCGCATGGTGGAAGATTCTGATCAGCGCCGTGCCCAATCGGAACAATTTGTGGAACGATTTGCTCGCATCTATACTCCGGTTGTGATGGCGCTGGCGATGCTTGTGGCTGTGGTTCCGCCCCTGTTTTTCGGAGGCGAATGGGCGAAATGGTTTTATGACGGAATGGTCGTTCTGCTTATCTCCTGCCCCTGCGCGCTAGTGATTTCCACGCCGGTTACCGTGGTTGCCGCGCTGGCTTCGGCCGCACGGCAGGGCGTCTTAATTAAAGGTGGCGTGTTTCTTGAAGCCGTCGCGCGCGTCCGCGTTTTAGCGTTGGATAAAACCGGAGTTTTGACAACCGGGCTGCCAGAGGTAACATCGGTTCAGCTTCATAATGGACAGACTGAATCGGATGTGTTGGCTGTTGTTGGCGCACTGGAGCAAAACAGCGAGCATCCCATTGCAGAGGCTGTTTTGCGATACGTTCGTCAGCGCGTGCCTCATGTCCCGGAGGCGCAAGATTTTTACGCGGACGTAGGCCGTGGAGTGGAGGCTACCGTCAATGGCAAAGCCTATTGGTTAGGCAGTCATCGAATGGCGCTGGAACGGGTGGGGGCCTTGGCTGATGCCACTGGAACCGCTGTTTATCTCGGTTCTGGTGATTTACTGCTGGCTGAAATTATGCTGGTCGATGTACCGCGGCCTGAAACCAGTGAGATTCTGAATCAACTGCGCGCCGGTGGGATTGAGAAAATGGTTATGGTCACCGGCGATCATAGGGCTGTCGCAACCGCTATTGCTGAGCAACTTTCGATTGCGGATGTCGAAGCGGAAATGTTGCCCGCCGATAAAGCGCAGCGCGTACGTACTTTGATGGAAGCGGGCCACTCGGTGGCAATGGTTGGTGACGGCGTGAACGATGCCGAAGCGATGACGGCTGCAGAAGTGGGAATCGCCGTCGCCAACCGGCATACCGATTTAGCGGCTGATTCGGCCGACATAGTGTTAATGAGCGGAAACATTCGCCGTTTACCGTTTTTGTTTCAACACGCCCGGCGTGCCCGGCGCATTATTTTTGAGAACGTAACCATCGCCCTGGCGACGAAATTGATCTTCTTGGTGCTTGTGGCATTCGGAGTGAAAACGCTATGGTTAGCGATATTGGCTGACATGGGAGCAACTCTGTGCGTGACTTTTAACGGTCTACGCATGCTCCGGATACGAGACTAGTGCTTCCGCAAACCATGTGTTACCGAGCCGCGACCGTGAGGGAGTCGGGCCTACAGGAACTAGCAAACCATGTGTTACCGAGCCGCGACCGCGAGGGAGTCGGACGTTCAGGAACTCCAGCAATCACTCATTAGGCTCGAAATTTGATACTCTTTAAGTTAGTAAACCAAAAAATATGAAGCGTGCATTAATCACCGGAGTAACCGGCCAGGACGGCTCTTACCTTGCCGAGTTGTTATTGAAAAAGGGCTACGAAGTTCACGGCATCAAACGCCGGTCCAGCAGCTTTAATACGGGCCGTGTAGATGGCATATATAGGGATATCCACCAAGCTGGGACACACTTTTTTCTCCACTTTGGAGACCTCTCAGACACCAGTAGCCTTTGGAAGCTGCTCTACGAAATCAAGCCCGACGAAGTTTACAATCTTGCAGCACAAAGCCACGTTCGCGTCAGCTTTGATATTCCGGAAAACACCAGCGCCATTACAGCAATGGGGCCGTTGCGTTTGCTCGAAGGTATTCGTCAAACGGGAATCAAGACACGCTTTTATCAGGCTTCTTCCAGCGAAATGTTCGGTTCAGAAGCACCTCCGCAAAGCGAGAATACTGTTTTCCATCCGCGCAGTCCCTATGCTTGCGCCAAATTGTTTGGGCATTCCATTACAGTAAATTACCGCGAAAGCTACAATATGTTCGCCACCAGCGGCATTTTGTTCAACCATGAATCACCTCGCCGTGGGGAAACGTTTGTTACTCGGAAGATCGCACGCGCCGTTGCCCACATCAAAATGAATCTGGAAGAAAAGTTGTATTTGGGCAACATGGATGCCAAACGCGACTGGGGCTTTGCTCCGGAATACGTTGAGGCAATGTGGATGATGCTGCAACAGGATAACCCTGACGATTTCGTCATCGGTACCGGCGAAACGCATTCGGTGAAGGAATTTGTGGAAGTCGCTTTTGGCCATGTCAATTTGGAATGGGAAAAGTACGTAGCTTACGATCCACGCTACAATCGTCCGGCTGAGGTTGACGCGCTTCTGGCTGATCCATCGAAGGCCAAAAAGGTGCTCGGTTGGGAACACAAGGTTGCCTTTAAGGAACTGGTCCAGATCATGGTTGATGCTGAAATCGATGCATTGAAGGCTCCGTCGGCAAGCCGTCCTTCAGGCGCTCCAGCTTCTGTTTAACATTTAGGATTTAACGATCATGCTTGATCTTTCAAAGAAGCGCATTTGTGTGACTGGTGGGGCCGGGTTCCTCGGCTCATTTGTTGTAGAGCAGTTGCGTGCTGGTGGGGCAACGGAAATTTTCGTCCCCCGCCGCCGCGACTACGATCTTACGCAAACAGCAGGTATTGAAAAATTGTTTGCCGATGCCCGTCCGGAAGTGTTCTTCCATTTGGCTGCAGTAGTTGGTGGTATTGGCGCCAATCAAAAGAATCCTGGTTTGTTTTTTTACGAAAACGCGATCATGGGAATCCAGTTGATTGAAGCATGCCGTATTCATAAAGTAGAGAAGACTGTAGTTGTTGGTACTATTTGTTCGTACCCGAAGTTTGCTCCGGTGCCATTTGCCGAAGACGCCTTGTGGGATGGTTATCCCGAAGAAACCAACGCGCCCTACGGCGTTGCGAAAAAAGCTTTATTGGTGCAGTGTCAGGCTTACCGTCAACAATACGGCATGAACGCCGTGTTTATGATGCCTGTGAATTTGTATGGACCGCGAGACAATTTCGATTTGGAATCGTCCCATGTGATTCCGGCTCTGATCCGCAAGTGCATCGAGGCACGGGAATCTGGTGCCAAAGAAATTGTGATTTGGGGCGATGGAACGCCCACTCGGGAATTTATTTATGCTGCCGACGCTGCCGAAGGGTTGATCCTGGCCGCGCAACATTATGACGAAGACAAGCCCGTAAACATTGGGAGCGGGACAGAAATCTCGATACGGAATCTTGTTACTCTTGTAGCCCAGGAAACCGGTTATACTGGCGACTTGGTTTGGGATTCTTCCCGTCCAAATGGGCAGCCACGGCGTCAACTAGATACAACGCGTGCCAAGGCACAATTTGGATTTGAGGCGAAGACCGCATTACAGGATGGCATTCGGCAAACAGTTCGTTGGTACGAAGCTCAACAAGGCTTGGCTGCCTCGGCGCAATAGTACCCAAATTGCTGGAAGGGTGGAATGGTGAGCTCAGTCCGCTCTCGCAAGCCTAAACGTTCCTCAATCGTCGATACTCCGGTTGCATCCAGGGAACGTGTTTTCCTGGTGGTCCATACTGGTGGATTAGGCGATGTGGTTCTGTCTGCTCCCTTATTCGCCGCGATCAAAACCAAGTACCCATCTGCCCGCACCATCCTCCTCGTAAAATCGGCATTTGCCGGAATTACGCAGCTCTTTTCTCACCCGCCCAGTGACGTCATCGCCCTGCCCATTGACCCCTCGCAGGAAGTTGTTCCCACTGAGGCATTGCGCAAGAAATTGCTCGACCTGATTGAGATGCTGAAGCAACTCAATCCCGATACGGTTATCGCGGCCGATTTAGAACCGACATGGCTGAGCTGGCTTCTAGGCTCCGCGCTGGCCCCGATTCAGGCCGTAGCATGTGCTCGAATTTCACCGCCTCGGGGATTGTTGCCCATTCTGATTTCTGAGATGGGGTTTGCTGCAGCAGATTTCAAGGGACCGCCTCACACCGCAACCCTTCACGAAACCCAGCGCTATCGGCAGCTTGGCGAATTTGTGAACTGCCCCCCTTTCGAGGGGAACTGCTATCCCCGGCCTGCTTCGCCTGATGCGCTGCTGGAAAGGCTGGGACTAACGGCTTCGCAATATATCGTTTGCCTGCCGCTCGGATCTTCCGGAACGGTTGTTAAGCGTTGGGGTGCTTCCCGCTATGGTGAAGTACTGAAGGAGTCGATAGAGTCCGGCATAAAAGTTGTTTTGGCCGGAGAAGCTTCAGAACATGATGCGCTGGTTGAATTCAGCAATTCGCTACCGCTGAAACCGAAGCAGATTTCCATTTACACCGGTACGGCGAAAGATCTGCCAGAGCTTGCAAGCTTGATGGCCTACGCTGGTTCCTATCTTGGGATTGATACCGGCCCGGCGCACTTGGCGCAGGCTTACGGCATTCCTGGTGTAGTAGTTTTTGGCGGAGGCCACTGGCCGCTTTATTCGCCATGGGGTGTCGGCACAATTGGAGTTGTCCGGCCGCTGGGATGTTTTGGATGCGGGTGGGATTGTGCTTTCGGTAAGGCATATTGCGTCGACACACTTCCTGTTTCCGTTGTCCAAAAAGCGTTTGCCAAGGCGCGCAAAAACCCATCGGCATCGGCTCAAGTCATCGAAGTGCCAGCCCCTAAAGAGCCTTCCGCCGAGCTGCTTTACAACGTTAGCAAGACCTACCACTCTGTGCAGTCAGATCGGTTGTCGCGCTTTCAGGCTTCTATTGAACTGGAGCGCCGGCTGTCAAATCAGTCAACGCAATTGTCGAGGTTGACGTTGTTCAACACGCAAGTCGGGCAAGAGGCCGAACGCCGCATGCAGGGACTTGTGGAGTTGACTGGCTTGGTCGCCGATCGTGACGCGCAGATTCGTGAGCTGGAAACTTCGGTCGCCGATCACGCTGACGGGCCGGCAATTGATCACCACTTACGTGCCGCGCTTGAAACGAAGAATCTGGCCATTCAGCAACTGGAACGCACGGCTGAAGAACGGTTGAAAGCGCTTCAGGTGATGGATCGCGCGCTTGCGGTGCTGCTGCCTGAATCGGGGCTCAGTGTTTCTGGTTATCACGATTTGGAATCTACCTTTCAACTCAAGGTGGCGTTGGATAAGCAGTTGCAGGAACAGGCGGCCGAACGTCTGCGGCAACTGCAATTGGCCGATGTGCGAATGGTTGAGTTGGAACAGGCTGCGGCGCAGCGTTCTGAAGACGTCGATTATTTGAACACGGTGCTGGAAGAGCGCACTCTGCAAATGGTCGAGCTGAAACAGGCGGCTGATCAGCGGCTGCAGAAGATGGAATGGGCTGCTGGCCGGATGTCGGAAATTGAGGCAGAAGCAGACCTGCGGTCACGTGATGTGATCACGCTGAACCGGCTCTTGGCGGAGAACCAGGCGCAAATCGAAATGCTCCGCAATGCAGCGGAAGAACGCCTGTGGAGGCTCACTGAAGTTAGCACGACCATCACTGCGGTGGAGCAAGAAGCCGCCCGCCGAGCGGCAGACGTAACAATTCTGACGGAGATGGTTGAAGCCAAACAAGCAGAGATCGCGGTGTTGCGCCAGGCAGCAACGGATCGACTGGATCGTTTGGTGGAAATGCAAAGCAAAGTTGCTGATGTTGAACATCATGCCGAACAACGTTCGGCCGATGTAGCTATTCTTACGGGCACTATTGCTGAAAGAGAAGAGCTCATTGAGAGTCTGTCCAGGGCAAACGCTGAGCGGTTGGCTTTGATTGAATCGGTTACCAGGCAGATCGGTGAGACTCAACAGGAAGCCGACCGGCGGGCTGCTGACGTTGAAATCCTAACCGCACTCGTTGCCAGGCAGCAGGCCCAATTCGCGGAACTTCAGACTGCAGCGAATGACAGGCAAACAGGGTTGATAGCGGCAACTCAGCGAATTGCGGAAATTGAGTTGGCGGCGGCGGCATTTGAAAGTGCGGCCCAGCAGCGGTTGGGAATGATCGAGGATCTAAACCAACATTTTGCTCAAGCCCAGGCTGAACGCGAGCAATTGCGGCAACTTGCTGAATCGCGGCAAGCAAGTCTGGAAGCGGCGAATTATCGGATCGAGGAAACAGAGCAGGCGATCGTCACACTGAATTCTCTGCTGGCCGAGCGCGCTCAGCAAGCGGCAGCGTTTGAAAGTGCGGCCGAGCAGCGGTTGGGAATGATCGAAGATCTGAACCGCCAGTTTGCTTCGGCCCAAACGGAACGGGAAAAGTTACGGCAGCTAGTTTCTGCAACCGAGCAGCAA
>JBBRJC010000145.1:0-8125 GCA_038220135.1 Bryobacterales bacterium
TGGAGTCGGTGTACTTCGGGGTTGTGAAGAGGCTGCTGCCTGAGGATGGGAGCGGTCCGATTTTCTGGTTTAACTGGTTGGCAATGTCGGCTAGGGCTACGGTATCGTCGGCTGTGGAAGAGTTGGTGATGAAGGCATAGGAATTGCCGTTGGTGAGGTACTTCACATGTGCAATGGTGCCGCGCAGGTTGCCAGAAAAAATTACGTTGAAGCCGTTCGCGACTTGCTGGATTTGCCATCCGATGCCGTAATAAAAAGTGGAGTTTGCCGGTTCGTACGATGGCCTTGCCTGGATCGCCTGAATTGTTTCTGGCTTGAACAGGGTTGGGGTTCCAGGGCGACCGAACATCTTATTCACATAGCGAAGCAGAGCGGGAGAATTTGCAGTCCAGCCGCCAGAGCCTTCGAGCGCCTCGTTGTACCACTCGCCGTAGGGGTGCGGAACGTTGCCGGTAATGTAAGGGAATACGCTGACGGTGGGGGCGAGTGGACTGTAGTAAACGGTCTCGAACAATGCTGCTTCGTCGGGGAAGGCACGACCCTCAGGCAATGTGCGGCCAACTCGCATGGATGTGCGAATGCTGGACGGCGATAGGATGGCCTGTTGGACATACTGTTCAAACTGGAGGCCTGACACACGTTCGACGATGAGCGCGAGGAACGAGTACTCAACGCCTGTGTAGGATGCTTTGATGCCTGGATCGAAATGAAGCGGCTGCTGAATTAGCCAGCGAATTACGTCAGTGGCGCTGGCAGGGGCGCGTATGCCTAGATCCTTGGCAATTTTGACTGTACTTTGGCTGGGTTCGCCGCCAATCGCCCGATCCCAGCCCATTGAATGTTGCAACATGTGGCGGATTGTGACGTTGCGCCAGCGCGCATCTGTGGGCCCGCCTGGAGTCTGTAAATCTTTCACGTAGTCGATGGCTTTGTCGTCTAAGTTGAGTTTGCCATCTTCCATTAACTTTGCAATCGCCATGCCGGTGATGGTTTTGGAAACACTGCCGATGCGCATGAGTGTGGTGGAGGTTAATGGCCGTTTAGTCGTTGAATCGGCGTAGCCGACGGCGCCAGCGCAGGTGAGGGTGCTATTTGGTGACATGGCAAACTGAATGCCGGTTAGATTGTAGGTGGTCAGCAGGGACTGCATCAAATCCTGCACTGCCGCGGGGCAATTATCGTATGAAGACGGGGTTTGTCCAAACGCAAAGAGGGACACGAACAAAAAGATGAGAAGGCGCATCAATCCTCCAGGACTCATCCTTCTACTTTACTACTGGCGGATGTGAGCCGTTTTATTACCGCAGCCGTGGGGCGGGCCGAGGCGGAGCAACGTAATTCACCAGTTCATCTACCGGCTTCTTTGCAGCCCAGGCGATGCCACGTAACAGGGTTCGTTGCATCTGGTAATTCGCGAAATTAGCGTAGGTGTGGCCCTGCATCCAAACGAATGCGCGGGCTGGTTGGCCACCGGCTACTGTGTGTTCGTAGGTCCAGATCTGCGGCACCACTTCGCCTTTGTGTTCCCCGGCACTGCGTGTTGGCGGCATTGCGGCGTTTGCCAAAACTTTGATGCCAGGATCTTTCGCCCATGTCATACCGTAGAATGCTTCATCGAAGATTGTGAGGTCGGTAAGATCGGATACGATTGGGTTCGTTTTGTCAACGACGTTGTAGTGAATTGGTGCGTCGAGGGTATAGTTCACTTCACCATGCTTCTTTGCACCGCCCACGAGCGAGGCAAAATATGCGGGGTCGGGTCCGCATAAGGAATCGTGCAAACTTACCAGCCCACCACCTCTTTTCACGTAGGCGTCGAGGGCTGCTTTGTCGGGGGCGGTTAGATAGCCGGCATCGCCTTTGTAGATTACGACGACGTCGGTATTGTCAAGATCAGCGCTGCTGGGTGGATGCAAGGCTCCATTGACGACTGCGCCTTGTTCGGTGAGTAGCTTGCTCCAATCGGCCAAAAACTGAGGGTAATCATGCTGCCCCGCCTGATGGGACTTGAGGCCAGCCCAGATGTAGATTTTCATTCCGTTCGGGTTTTGGCCTGGGGGGAGCGGGGCCGGACGGGCAGTACCCGGTGCGGGTTGAGCCACGGCGTTGGGCTGGATTGCGGTACCCAGGAAAATGGTCAATGCTGCGCTGAAAATTAGATTGGTCTTCATCAGTGGAAGGCTTGGTTTAGTTGTCACAAATCACCATGGACAGAGTATCACAAACACTCGTGCGGCCCACTTTGGGTTAAAACACAATGTTCTTTTTCTGTTCTTCCAGCCGCTTGGGATTCAGGCCCTGCACCTTAAGTAAATCATCGTACGATTTGAACACGCCATTTTCGGTACGATGGCGGACGATTAGTTCTGAATGTGGTGCAGAAAAAGAAAGGCCGTATTGGATCTCTTTCGCTGTGGCTTGATTGATGTTGACAGGCTTGCCGAAATTTCGTGACAGATAGCTGACCACTGTTTCCGCTTCCTCTTCGGTGCCTTCGGCGCCGCGGGACACCATGTCGTCGACCACGCTTTCCCAGAATTTTCGCGGAAATGTTTTTCGCACAACCTGGCGGATTGCATGGCAATTGGAGCACATTCGGACAAAGGTTTCTTTCCCTGCGCCTTCGGGTAACTCATCTTTGTCGGCGGCCAGGAGCAAAGCAGGAGAGAGGCAAATGGAAAGAATCGCGAAGAAAAAAGTGCGCAACATACTCCTATAAGCTTGGCACTGTGCCGCTGGGAGTGCAATATGGGGTTTTTTCGACTCACCATACTATAATCGGTCTGGACGCAGGATCTTGAACAGAACGGACATCAAACATTAATGACGCGACCCTTCCATAATTTTCTTCTTTTTACCTCTCTTGTAGGGCTTCTGGCTTCTGTTGCATTTGCCCAACCGAACAGCAAGGAATGGCCCACGTATGGACACGATTCCGGAGGCATGCGCTTTTCCCCGTTGACGGAAATCAAACCGGCCAACGTTGACCGGCTGAAGGTGGCATGGGTTTATCACATGAAGCCTGCGGGCGTTGCGGCTGTGCCTGCGCGGCCTGCGCCTGCTGCTGTGGATGGGCCTGTTGGGGATGAGGCACCTCGTCCGCGACGGAGCGCGAATGGATTTGCGCCAAGTACGGTAACGCCGCTTGTGATCAACGGGATGATGTACCTGACCACGCCTTACAGCCGTGTTGTGGCGATTGATGCGGCTACCGGAAAAGAGCTTTGGGCTTTTACGCTTCCTGGTGGCGGAGGGCCATCTACCCGGGGTGTGGAATATTGGGCGGGCGACAAGCGCACGGGCGCGCAAATCGTTTTCGGATCGGGAGACGGCCGTCTGTTTTCGGTGGACGCTAAGAACGGAAAATCGAATCTGGCATTTGGCGACAATGGCATCGTCAATTTGAACACCGAGGAAATCATGAGGGGGCTGCCTGGTCGTAATGGCTTAACTTCGCCGCCCATTGTTTATAAGAATTTTGTGATTACTGGTGGCACCACGCAGGAGAATCCACCGAAGGGTCCGGCGGGGGACGTGCGAGCGTGGGATATGCATACGGGTAAACTGGCTTGGACCTTTCATTCCATTCCACGTGCCGGCGAAAAATATAACGACACCTGGGCTGGCGATAGTTGGAAGAACCGGACGGGGGTGAACGTTTGGGGCTTTTTAACTGTGGATGAACAACGCGGCATTGTGTATATGCCTTTTGGAGCGCCTTCGGTGGACCAATATGGCGGCGACCGCGCTGGCGACAACCTTTTCAGCAGCAGCATTGTGGCGGCGGATGCGAATACAGGGAAATACTTGTGGCATTTTCAAATAGTGCATCACGATATTTGGGATGCCGATTTGACTGGTGCGCCGGTGCTGTTCGATGTGAAGCGTGGCGGCCGCACCATTGCTGCCGTTGGGGCAATTAACAAAGTTGGACTCTTGTTTATATTGGATCGAGTAACGGGCAAACCGATTTATGGGGTTGAGGAACGGCCGGTGCCTCAAAGCCAGGTTCCACTGGAGCGAACTTCAAAAACGCAGCCGTTCCCGGTGAAGCCGCCGCCGCTGTCGAAAATGTCGATGAGTGCCGGGGATGTGAACACAGTGACGCCGGAACTGGAGGCTGCGTGCAAGGCGCTGATGAAAGATTTGCAACTAGGAGGGCCCTATCTGCCGGTGAGTTACAACCAATTGGGTGTGCGATTTCCGGGCAATCATGGCGGTGTGAATTGGGGCGGTACTTCTTTTAATCCACAACTTGGGTATCTTTTCCTTAATTCAAACGATTTGGGGCAAATTACTGGCGTGAAGGATCACGATATGAATGAAGGCCGGGCAATTGGCCGTGGGATGGGCAACCGTGTGGATCCTGACGGCCCTTATGAAGGCATTGGCGGCGGGAGGTTTAGTATTCCTGGCAAGAATGGATCTGCCCAGCAACTGCCGTGTCAGCAGCCGCCATGGGGACAGTTGACGGCTGTGGATGTGAATACGGGCGAATTTGTTTGGCGTGTGCCGCTGGGGGTGACCGATAGTTTGCCAGCTGATAAGCAGAAGACCGGGCGGCCTGGAAATGGTGGGACGATTGCGACTGCTGGTGGCCTGGTATTTGTTGGTGCGACGGATGATGCTCGTTTTCGGGCGTTTGATGCCAAGACGGGTAAAGAACTTTGGGTGACGAAGCTGGGCGGCGCCGCAGAGGCAACGCCGATGACTTATCAGGGTAAAGATGGACGGCAGTATGTGGTGATTGCTTCTACCGGTGGCGGGTTTTTCAATAATCCTGTGACGGATGATAGTATTACGGCGTTTGCTTTGGATGGAGCGAAGTAGGGATACTACAAAAGCCGATTTGTGCAGCGCGGAGCAGTTAAGGGCGCGCGGCTATTGTGCGGCGAATGCGAACCTTTGACGTCGAGCAGCGTTCTGTTCAACCGACTTAGTGGGAACGGGGGCTTCCTCCCAAGTATCACTACTTTTCAAAAATAGGACATTTCTACTTTGCTGCGGCGAGGGCGAAGTAGGGCCTCACGGGATCTGCGCGTCACTCTCGGCCATCGCCATTTCTTCGGGCTCGACCGTTTCATTCTTCGGAAATACAACACGTCCTGCAATAGCCGCTGCGATCAACGACGCTGCGGCCATCGCAAAGGCTGCTGCATATCCGAAATGATTGGAGATCGCACCCGCTGTAAATGAACTGATTCCCACAAACAGATCGTAAAAGGCGCTTAGCACGCTCACCACAGAGCCATGTTCACGCGCCGGGGTGCGCTTCAAAACCGTGGCTGCAATCGATGCCCAGGGGAAGGAGAAGCCGAAGCCAAGCAGTCCTGTGGCCAGCACAGCAACCAAAGGCCCGGGCCCCATTGCGATAATCACCAACCCCACAGCCATGCAACTGATGCCGCCGTAGT
The DNA here is from genome assembly GCA_038220135.1 of Bryobacterales bacterium. Classification (GTDB taxonomy): domain Bacteria; phylum Acidobacteriota; class Terriglobia; order Bryobacterales; family Bryobacteraceae; genus JANXSF01. The sequence continues at coordinate 5,415 of JBBRJC010000145.1, forward strand.
AGGTGATGGACGGGTGAATATGATCGGGCAAGCCACCCAGAAAGAAGCGTGATAACAGGACCATAAATGCATAGGCTGAAAACGCTGCCGGGCCCGCAGTGCCGAAGTGCGAAAGGTGCAGAATCAGGAAGCCGGCCACCACGGGATAGTGCACGTTGACGAAACCAATGGCGATGCCTGGGGCGATCAAAGACTTGGGAATCCACTTACGTTTTTCGGGATGAGGCTCCGGTTTGTAGTGCTCTGGGATGAAGAACAGAACTGTGAATGCGGCCAGGGCCAGCACCACCTGCAAGATCGCCGCCCGTTCAAATGTTCCCAGCCAGTGACCCACAACCGGGCCGGCGGAAATGCCGCCCCAAATGCCGCTGCTTAAATAGCCAAGTGCTTGAGAGCCGCGATCAATGCCGCCGAGTTCCACCACCCAGGCGGCAGCACCGGTGTACAGGCATGCTTCGCCAAAGCCCTGAAACATGCGCCCTATAAACGGACCTGCAATGCCGATGGGGAGAAGATACGCGCCTCCGGAAATGGCACAGCTGATTAAACCAATTTGAAAAGCGAGCTTGCGGCCACGGCTATCGGCCAATGGGCCGGAGATGAAGCGGCTGGCCAACGCCATGATGGAAAATGTACCGATGACAAGACCAACGGTTTGATCTGATCCGCCAAGGTCGTGACGGACGTGGGGTGCAAGGCCGGGCAAAACGGTGCCCATTCCAAGAAATCCTAAAAACGTTGCCCCTATTAATGCCCAGAAGCGTGCGCTGAATTTGTGCGCAGTTAAACCCATCTCCTATTGTTTCACTTTGACGCCAGAGGCGCAAACCGCGACAATAGCAAACATGGATTCTAAGATCGCGTTAGTTACAGGTGCCGGTAGCGGCATCGGGCGCAGTGTTGCGCTGACCCTTCAAAAAGCTGGCTATTCCGTAGTGCTCGCAGGCCGCCGCGCTGCGGAACTCGATAAGACTGCTGCCATGGCCAATGCAGATGGTGGTGCCATGCTTGCGGTGCCCACCGACATTACCAATGCCGAAGTTGTGAAAGCGCTTTTTGCCAAGACGCAGGAAGCCTTTGGACGCCTTGATCTCCTGTTCAATAATGCAGGTATGAGCGCCCCGGGAATTCCGATGGAAGAGTTGACGCTGGAGCAATGGACGGCGGTGGTTAACGTGAATCTTACGGCTTCGTTCCTGTGCGCGCAACAGGCGATGCGAATGTTTAAACAGCAGTCGCCGCAGGGTGGCCGGATCATCAAAAACGGGTCGATTTCTGCTCATGTGCCGCGTCCGAATTCTGCTCCCTATACCGCTACCAAGCACGCCATTACAGGGCTTACCCGTAGCATTTCCTTGGACGGACGTCCGTTCAATATTGCCTGCAGCCAGATCGATATCGGCAACGCTGCAACTGAGATGACCGAACGCATGGCTTCAGGCATGCCGCAAGCAAACGGTACCGTGCAAGTGGAACCGCGTATGAATGTGCAGCATGTGGCGGATGCGGTGTTGTATATTGCCAGCCTGCCGCTGGAAGCGAATGTGCAGTTTATGACCGTGATGTCGACCACGATGCCATTTATTGGGAGAGGCTAAATACGATGACTCCAAACATGCTGGGTGCCTATGGAGAATGGGCTGCGGGGACGATGCAGGATCCGCCGCGACTTTCGTTTCGTCAGCCAATGTTCACTAATGTGGACGCCTGGCGGGCTGTTGCGCGAGCTCGATTTCGCGAAGCATTGATGGGCCCAAGTGCTGCTCCCGCGACGCCCATTGCGACGGTGCAGCATCATCTGGATTTCGAAGGGCTGACTATTGAACATTTGCAATGGCAACTGCCCTATGGCCCTCCCACTGACGCACTAATTCTGAAGCCTGCCGGAGCCAAAGGGAAGCTGCCCGGTATTGTTGGCTTGCATGATCATGGCGGCAATAAATATTTTGGGCTGCGGAAAATTACGCGCATGTCGAAAGATCCTCATCCGATGATGTTGCAGCACCAAACACGCTACTATGGCGGCCTTGCCTGGGCCAATGAATTGGCGCGGCGCGGTTATGTGGTGCTGGTTCACGACACGTTCACCTTCGCCAGCCGGCGTGTTCGTCTGGCCGATGTGCCCGGTAATATTCGCAACAATACGGTGGAGGCGAACCCGGAGGCTGAAGACGAAATCATCCGCTACAATCAGTTTGCCGCAGCGCATGAACATCTGGTTTCGAAGAGTCTGTTTAGCGCTGGGATGACCTGGCCCGGCGTGTTTGTTTCCGACGATCAGCGGGCGCTGGATTATCTCGCCTCGCGGCCTGACGTGGATGCGACGCGCATTGGCTGCGGCGGCTTATCGGGCGGCGGGTTGCGCACGGTAATGCTGAGCGGGGCGGATGAACGAATTCGCTGCGCTTGTGCTGTGGGCATGATGACCACGTGGCGCGACTACCTGCTGAACAAGAGCCACACGCATACATGGATGTGCTACGTGCCGGGGTTGCCGCGAGAGTTGGATTATCCGGAAATATTGGGGCTGGCTGCGCCGAATCCGGTGCTTGTGTTGAACAACAATCAGGACGCGCTTTTCACGCTATCGGAAATGCAGCGGGCAGACCGCATGCTGCAGGATGTGTATAAAAAAGCGGGCGCAGCTGATCGCTACAAGGCTAGCTTTTACGACGGGCCGCATAAGTTCGATGCCCCAATGCAGAAAGAGG
>JBBRJC010000146.1:0-8118 GCA_038220135.1 Bryobacterales bacterium
CTTCCGTCACTCACAGTCCAGTACAGCTCTTTTCCATCGGCCCGCCATTGAGGGAAGCGGCCACCTCCCGCCGATACTTGCCGTTTACCGCGACGCTCCGCGAAGCCCTGGATGTAGACTTCAAACCTACCGGACTCATCCGAGTTATAGGCGACCCACCGGCCATCGGGGGAAAAGACGGCGCCATCTTCAAAGAACTTCGTCTGCAAATATGGCACAGGCTTTGTCTCTCCCTCCAACGGGAGTATAAAAATGTCATCACGCCCATACAGCAGATGTTTCCCGTCACGGGAAGCGCTGCTTACGCCAATTCCTACCCCAAGCAATTCTTCCGCTCCAGAACCATCAGTTGCTCTTTTGTAGATACTTCCAGCATTTTCGTAGTAAACATGCTTGCCATCGGGAGACCACCGCGGATAGCCGCCGCCGGTAAAAGTAAGGCGGGTGGCTATGCCGCTTGCGAAGGGCATTACCCATATGTCACCGGAAGCCCGGCCCACCCTGACCGCAACACCGCTGCCGTCCGGGGAGATGCTGTAGTCGGCAAAAGATACTTCTACAGCTTGGCCAACCGATTCGATCAGTTTCCCAGTGCGGTCCCACCATTCAAAGCGACGCTTTCCACCCATCGTCCCCTGGCCATAAAACAGTGTCCCGTTGCCGGAGATAGAGAACTCCGCATAGCCGTTTGCGCTGGCGCCACCTACGCCTTGGGCCACTATCACCGGATCACCAGTGAGCCTGGGCGGGTGCAACTCCAGCTTGCGCACCGTCAGCACCCCATCTCCCTGGATGTAGAGCAGACGCCCTGAGTTGGCATCGTAAATCCCGTTATAGAGCGATTGCAGGATCTGGACCGGCGACTTTCCGTTCAGCGAGCCCCAATAGATGCCCCCCTTTGTGGCGTCTTTATGGCGCACCAGATAGAGAAATTCTTTGCCCCCTGGCAGAAACTGAGGGTAGTAATGATACTGTTCACCGGCAGCCTGATTGATCTTGGTTACCTGTACAGGAGCTCCCCCGCCGGAGGCAGCGATCCGCAGTAGTCCCGCAGTGCGGTCGGCAAACAGAATTACGCCATCCTCGTTCCAGGCTCCGCCTCGCCCTACAGGCGTATCGCATAAGTTGATGGGAACGCCGCCGGACACATCGGTACGTTTCAGCTTGCCACCGGCGAAAAAAGCTAAAGACTTGCTATCGGGAGACCAGAAGGGGCGGCCAGCATCTTCAGTTCCGGCAAGCGCGCGAGCTTGCAAGGAGTCCAGCGGTCGCAGGTAGAGCAGCTTTACTCCTTTGGCATCGGTGGCCACGTAGGCCAGATTTCGGCCGTCGGGTGAGATTGCGGAACCGCCACTGTTGCCCGTTTGAGCAAAGCGACCTTCAGGTGGCGGGATCACATCGAACTTCGCAGGTAAGGGAGATTCGTTTGTTTTGCGGAGTGGGAAAAGGACTGCGGCGATTGCGAGCAGAGCGAAGGCCGCGGCTACCCAGGGCCAGCGGTTGGGCTTTGCTGTTGCTGCGGGAGCGTCTTGCGGCGGCGTGCGGAGTTCGAGCACGACATCACGCATGGATTGCCAGCGATCTTCAGGGTCCTTTGCGAGGCAGCGGCGCACCAGGCGTTCAAGCCACGCAGGCGTAAACGGGGCCACTGCCATTGGTGCGGGTTCTGCCGAAAGAATGGAGCCGACGAGGCTCCCATAGCTCTTGCCCTGAAACGCCTTCTGCCCTGTGACCATCTCGTAAAGCACTGCGCCAAAGGCCCAGATATCCGCGCGCGCATCAGCTTCTTTACCCTCGAACTGCTCCAGAGCCATGTACTGCGGCGTGCCAATGATCGAGCCTTCCGTCGTAAGTGAAGCAACTATGGTCGCGTCGTTCGGCCCAATCGCGGCAGCCGACTTAGCAAGGCCAAAATCCAGCACCTTCACCCCGTCGCGCGTCAGCATAATGTTGGCCGGTTTCACGTCTCGATGGGTCACGCCTGCGCGATGCGCGCGGTCCAGAGCATCGGCAATTTGCGCCGCAAAGACGAGCGCCTGCTCCAGCGGGATCGGCCCCTTTTCAATGCGAGCTGCAAGCGTCTCGCCCTCCATCAGTTCCATCACCATGTAACTGATTCCGTCTTGCGATCCAATGTCGTGCAGTGTACAAATGTTCGGATGATTGAGCGACGCCACAGCCCGCGCCTCGCGTTCAAACCGCACCCGCAAATCTTCCCGCTTGGCGATATGCTCGGGCAGCACCTTTACCGCAACGGAACGGTCAAGCCGCGTGTCGCGTGCCTTATAAACCTCGCCCATGCCACCCGCGCCAAGCGGCGAGAGGATTTCATAAGGACCGAGTTTGTCACCGGGAGTTAGTGGCATTGCGTACAAATCAGAGTATCGCAGAAAGACGGCGTAGGGTAGCGCGATATTGGGGCAAAGGATAAGCTACGGGTATGCGATACACGGTTGCATTGGAACCGTCAGAGGAAGGAATCGCTGTTTGGGTGCCAAGTTTGCCGGGCTGCGTTTCCCAGGGCGAGACCGCGGATGAAGCGTTGGCCAATATTGCTGAGGCGATTCAGGCTTACCTTGCTGTGGTTGCGGAGAATGCTTCGGGGTTTCGAGACTCGAGTCGTCGAAGTAGCAGCCGCCTAATTTATGCCCAAACTTGGCTAAGCAAAGACGCTATTTCAACCAAAGAATCGCGATGAACGCCCTGGCAGTCCATGCAATGGTGCGCAGCCAGTTCCACTGGACAAGCGCGCGAATCACGTCCGGCTGAAACCCGCCTGAGGCAAGGCGGCCATGCAGTGGAACCATCACAAAAAACGTCAAGCCCCACAGAATAACCACGAGCAAAAAGCCTGCCAAAGCGGGCCAGTCGCCAGCCCCGCGTTTATAAATAATTGTAGTGGCCAGCGCAAGCTCAAGCAGCATGGCCGGCATAACAACGAAGCCGATGGCGGTTGAATGGAATGCATGACTGCTTTGAAAACTGGTTCGATCCAGGAAGTGGAACATGGGATAGTGCACCAATTGGATTAGCCAGATAACACCGGCCATGTACCATGTAGCGGCGTTATGTAAGGGCAGCTCAAGCCGCAGTAGAGTGATGTCGTTTAGCATGCAATAGAATTAGAGCGAACGGAATCTACCATAATATCCGGATCTTATCTTGTTCAAGGGTCCTTCCCGGCTCGAACCTGTTAGTTCAACATTACTGCTTGCCGTTCTTACTTCAACCCAATCTTGTTCGCTACTCGGCGATCTCTCAGCCTAAGCAGCAGTTTTCTTCTTCGCCTGTTCTTTCTTCTTGGTTACGTAAAACGGGTCGTAGGTTTCCCCTGTGACCCACAGCCGGTGCATCACTTCATCCGCCTTTTGCTGTGGGGATCTTTCCGTTTCTTGTTTCCATCCGCTGCATCTATTCCCGCTATCTTCAAACCAAAGCGCTTCAGTTCACTGTCCGGCCCACGGCTACTCATGATGAATTGCACACATTGCACCGCCAAGCGTGATTGGCCCCACTCCCGGTATTTGCATCAGCCGTTTGATCTCCGGGTATTTCTCCTGTGCATTCTCGGCGATCGCGCTGTCGAATTCCTCGATTGTCAATGTCATCGTCGACACTAGTGTCAACAGCGGCTTGAAGATTTCCGCATGCGTTTCAGGCCATTCTTTCACTTGCTCCACACTCCGGTCGCTGGAATCGCTTGACGGCAGTCGCATTCCTATTGATTTCGCCAGTCCATGCAGTGTGTCTTGCTTGCGCGCGGCTCGGTTAGAGCTTGGAACAACGGCTCAGTATTCACTAGAATGGCGTATGCCGCGATGCGGCTCCCCGCTCGGTTTCGGCAGGTTGTTGAAACTGAGGTGAATATAAGCTCGAAAGTTGTGGGAACGGGATTGTTTGGCCGAATCTCATCCTCCCATGCCACGAGAATGATAGACTGGGCAATTCCAGTAATCCTATGATAAAAGCACGCCTCCTGTTCTCGATCCTCGCACCTGCCTCGCTGCTGGTTGCCGCCGATGCAAAAGTGAAACTGCCGGCCCCTTATGCAACTCCCATCGCCGCCAACCCTTCAAAAGTTGTTGCGCAACCCGCGGGAAAGCAACTCAATGTCCCCGCCGGGTTCAAAGTGGAAGAGTTCTCGTCCGGCTTCAAGAAGCCGCGTTACATGATCCAACTTCCCTCGGGCGTCGTCCTTGTCGCCGATAGCGTCGCCAAAGGCAGCGTCATCGCCATCAGTCCGGACAAGTCGAAGAAAGATCTCATCACCGGCCTCGACCGCCCTTTCGGAATGGCCCTTTGGAAAGACTATCTATACGTCACCGAAGCCGAATCGATCAAGCGCTACAAACTTGACGCCAAGGCCCTCACCGTTGGTGCAGGCGAAGAAGTGATCCCGCTTAAAGGCTATTCTAAAGGCCACTGGACACGGTCGATGCAGTTCGATAAGAAAGGTGAAAAACTGTACCTTTCGCTTGGCTCTGGCTCCAATATCGACACGGGCGACCCGAAGGATCGCGCGGCCATTAACGTCTATAATCCCGATGGCTCTGGTCACGAAATCATGGCCACCGGTTTGCGCAACCCGGTGAGCATTCGCTGGAACCCGGCCAACAGCAAGCTCTGGGCAACCGTTCAGGAACGCGATGGCCTGGGCGACGACCTGGTGCCGGACTTCTTCACCGAAGTTAAGAAGGATGCATTCTACGGTTGGCCTTACGCCTATATCGGCAAGAACGAAGAACCCCGCCACAAAGGCGAAGCACCGGAACTGGTCAGCAAATCGATCGAGCCCGACGTTATTCTTCCGGCCCATGCGGCGGTGATGGACTTCACTTTCTATACCGGCAAATCGTTTCCGGCCAAATACAAGAACGGGGCTTTTCTGGCTTATCACGGTTCGTCCAATCGTGCCAAACGGCTGGGCTATTCCGTTGTCTTTATCCCTTTCAAAAACGGCAAACCCGCCGGACCTGCTGAGGACTTTCTCACCGGGTGGATGATGGGCACCGATGAAAAGGAAGTATGGGGCCGTCCGGTTGGGCTGTTGCAAATGGCTGATGGCAGCCTGCTTGTTTCTGAAGACGGCAACAACAAAATCTACCGGGTTTCTCACTAATCCAATTTGACTGCCCGAATCCACAAAGTAGTCGCGGCCGGCACCATTGCTGTTTTGGCAATCGGTGCCGGTGCCTTCTTCGGGGGGTGGACTTTTGCACTTATCAGCTTTCCGTTGTTGCTGACTTTGGTTCGTTCTGACTACGATTGGAAACCAACCGCCATCGCCGCTGCTCCCGGCCTGCTTTGGCTGCTTGCGTTTATCGCGACGGGCGACCGGCGTTTTTTCTTTCCCTATACATTGCAATATGCGATCGTACTGGCCGCATTGCCTGACATGCGACAGCTTTGGGAACGCTACGCTGGTTGTGCCATCGTCATCGCCTTGTTCCTGCTTTTTCGTACTTTGCAGGATGCTTCGCTAAAAGTTCTTACAGTGGAACTTCTGGTTGGGGCAGTGGTTGGCGCTATTGTTGTGGCGATCCACGGCCAACAATCACGATCCGGGCTTGTGCGATTCGCTCTGGCAATGCTGGCTTCGTTACTGGCTTTCGCCGGGTTGGGATTTTAAGGTTCTGGCTACTGGTATTTTTCCACCACCAGAAACGTAACATCATCAACCAATGGTGTCCCTTGCGTGAAATCCTTGATTCCTTTCAACAATCCCTGCTCTAGCGATTCACTTCCCAAACGTGCATCCCGTTGAATAATTTCATGCAATCGTTCCTGTCCGAACTGTTCCCGCTTTTGATTTTCGGAATTGGTTAAGCCATCGGAATAGACGATCAAAATATCTCCCTTATCGAGGTGGAATTTGCGCGAACGATACTTGGTGAAGCCGAACATACCGAGCATATATTCTTCCGATTCCAGGGCGTCGATTTGCCCGGTAGCCGCCCGATACAGATAGGTTGGGGTATGGCCGGCACTGACGAATTGGCCCACGCCTTCTGGATTCAAGAGGAATAAAAAGAGCGTTACGAATTGCGAAGGCAAGGACTTTTCGCACAGCAACTGGTTCACGCGGTTTAGTATTTCATGCAGTTCAGTTTTGGACCGGAACTCCATGCTGAGGGCGCCCAGAACCAGGGAGCTGAATAACGCCGATGGCATGCCTTTGCCGGAGACATCTGCCAGAACTCCCATCCATTGCCGCGATTCCATTTGCAGAAAGTCGTAGAAATTGCCACCTACCTGGCCCGTGGGACTGTTGTAAGCACGGAGGTGATAATTCTCGAAACGGGGCATGTAGCGAGGCAGCAGGCTCTTCTGCGTTTCATGTGCCAGATCCAACTCGCGTTCCATGTACTTTCTTTCTTCCAGTGTTTTGATCCGAACAACCTCGCGGTTGATTTGCAGTTCCCGTACGGCTTCGGCCAGCACCTTGTTGAGCTTCTTTTCCTCCAGGTGTAGCAATCGAACTTCAAGAATATTTTGCACGCGTGCCCGCAGTTCGGCCAGATCGAATGGTTTACTAACGAAATCCTTGACACCTGCTTCCAGCGCTCGAAGCTTGTGCTGGGGTTGTGCGGTGATTACAAGTACCGGAAGGTAGCCGCCTGCCTCAATTTCCTTCAAGCCCTCCATTACTTCAAATCCGTCCATAACAGGCATTTGCAGATCGAGAAGAATCAGGTCAAAGTGATTTTTGCGGTGAAGCTCGCAAACCTCTTGTGGATTCGTTGTGGAGCTAACACAGGTGTAGCCGGCAATGCGCAACATGCCATGCAGCAATTCAACATTCGATTCCTTGTCGTCAACAATCAGGATTTTGGCGCTTAATATGACAGATGCGGTAATCAAGATATTTCGTCCAATACTACTTCTGGGGCCAGGTTTTGAACTTCACCGTTTTTGTTAACGGAATGGAGGGCCAATTCCAGAGCATCCATGAGTTTGTTCAGCTTTATCGGCTTGGTCAGATAGCGGAAGAAGCCGGCTTGCGCGCCTTTTTCAATGTCGCGCGGCATCGCATTAGCACTGAGGGCAACCACAGGAATACCAGCTGTCAGCGGATCGCTGCGAAGGATATTGAGGGCTTCAATTCCACTGATGCCAGGCAGATTGATATCCATCAAAATTACATCTGGCTGCTGTTGCCTCGCAATCCGGATACCCTGGTATCCATCGATGGCCGTCACTAAGTGGATATCCGGGCAGCGCGCGATCAACTGTTCGACCAGCTTCAGATTGGCCGGGTTATCTTCGATATAAAGCATGTTACGAGATTCCGCGCCGTGCGCAAGTTTTTCAGCAGGGGCAATCTCGACGTTCTGAATCGTTGCCGCTCTCGCTTTCGGTGAGGGCACTGAGTTGAGCTCGAACCAGAAAACGCTACCAAACCCAACGGTACTTTGGACGCCGATTTCGCCACCCATTAATTCAACCAGCCGTTTGCTCATGACCAGGCCAATTCCGGTACCTTCCTCCAGACTGCGTTCCTGGCCCAAACGATTGAATGGCTGAAACAACTGGAGCAATTTCTCTGGCGGTAATCCTTCGCCAGTATCCCTCACGCTAATGTGAATTCGTTCGGGGATGTTTAGTTTCGCGGCCACCAGCGTACAATCCACAATCACCGTTCCAAGCGCCAGATTGTACTTGATGGCATTGGAAAGCAGGTTGATGAGGATTTGCTTTAACCGCGTGCGGTCAGCGAGCACGAAGTAATGCATGGAGGCGGAGGGAAGTGTCATCTGGATGCCACGCTTTTGCGCCTGAGGTTCAATCATCGCCTGGCATTCGAGCATTACTTCCGACAGCGAAGTCTGCTCCAGTGAAAGCGCCAGTTTGCCGGATTCGATTTGCGCCAAATCCAGAATTTCGTTAATGAGCGCCAAGAGATACCAACCGGCGTGGAGGATCTGATCGACGTTGGCCGCTTGTGCTGCGGTTGGGGGCGGAAAATCGGAATTGATCAATTGTGCGAAGCCGAGGATTGCATTCAGCGGCGAGCGCAGTTCGTGGCTCATGCTGGAGAGGAAATCCGATTTCGCCAGGTTCGCTTTTTCCGCAGTGGCACTGGCGCTTTCAAGTACCTCGTTATTTGCCTGTAATATG
>JBBRJC010000147.1:0-8111 GCA_038220135.1 Bryobacterales bacterium
TTCGCCAATGGATGCACCTGAGCGATGATTTCTTCGGGATAACGTATGACACGGCGTCTACCAGTTCGCTACATGGAATTGCGGCTGCGCGTGAATATGCGGACCCCGATTCGCGACGCAAGGGAAGCCGGCCGGGGCTCACTTTGTATGCCTCGGACCAGGCGCATTCGTCGATTGATAAGGCCGTGATCACGCTTGGGCTTGGTCTGGATAACTTGCGGAAGATCGAATCGGACGAAGTGCTTTCGATGCGGCCGGAATTGCTGGAACGTGCGATTGCGGTTGATTTGGCGGCTGGTTTAACGCCGTTTTGCGTAGTCGCTACGATTGGATCCACCTCATCAACATCGAGCGATCCGCTGGGTGCGGTAGTTGATATCGCGAAGAAGTATGGGATTTGGGTGCACCTTGATTGCGCCTATGCCGGCGTTACAGCTATTTTGCCGGAGTATGAGCATGTTTTCGCCCGCATGAACGAGGTGGATTCGCTGGTGATGAATCCGCACAAATGGATGTTTGTGCCAACTGATGCGAGTGTGTTCTACACGCGTCACCCGGAAATTTTGCGGCGTGCCTTCACCTACAATCCGGAATATTTGCGATCTTCTGACGATCCGCGTGCTGTGAATTTGATGGATTATGGTTTTCAGTTGGGGCGGCGTTTTCGGGCTGTGAAGCTTTGGTTTGCGATGCGCTATTTCGGGCTGGAAGGAATGCAGAAAATCCTTCGTGGGCACATGGCACTGGCTAAAGATGTGGAAGCGAAGGTGCTGGCGGATGACCGCTTTGAGCTTACTGCGCCAGTGCCGTTTTCCACGATTTGTTTTCGGCTGAAGGCCAGCGAAGCGGTGAATCGTCAACTGCTGGAAGCGATCAACAGCAGTGGGGAAACGTTTATTTCGCAGACCACTTTGCGGGGCGAATTTACGCTGCGCATTGCCATCGGAAATATTGCGACGGAGCCGGAGGACATCGACGTTGTTTGGGCGCTGATCCAGCGGCTGGCAGGTGAAGTTCTTGTGCTGCGAGCCTAAGCGCGAGGCGTCGAATAATCGTGCGCTTTCGATTGCATATGAAGCCGGGTAATCTCGCCTTCCAGCAGCAGCAGGCTATGCAGAACCTCGTCGGAATTCATCGCATCTGCCGCTGCTTGCACTCGCTGAGCGCAGTTGGCCACACCGCTGGCATTGATTTTCTGAGCTGCGAAGCGGAGGTCTTCCACTTCAGCTGAAAGCGTCGCCAAATCCGCGCGTTTCACCTGTTGCCGCATGTGGGCAAGGCAGGTTGGTGCCATGGCAAAGAACTTAGTACGCGGGTCCAAGGTGGTGACTTCCGTCGCAATGCCCTGCAGAATGTAGGCTTCAATGGTTGCCAGCAAATGAGCAGAGTGAACTGGCTTCGAGATATAGGCATTCATGCCCGCTTCGAGGCACTTTTCGCGGTCGCCGGTCATGGCGTGAGCGGTCATGGCGATTACTGGAATCGTCTTCCAGCGGTCGTCAGCACGCATACGGCGAGTGGCTTCCAAACCGTCGAGCACGGGCATTTGCACGTCCATCAAGACGATGGCGAACTGCGTTTTCTCGAGCATTTCCAACGCTTCTTCACCATTATTGGCAACTGAAACGCGATAGCCACGTTTGTTCAGAACAGCGGTCACCACTTTTTGATTGACCAGATTGTCTTCAACCACCAGCACTGCACCGGCGTCGGCGGGATCGTCGGGAACAACGGTTACACGGGCTCCAGGGTCGAGCACCAATTGGTCGCGCTCTTCCAGTTCAGAAACTTCATAGGGCAGCGAGACGGTGAACTTTGTGCCTAGACCCAGCTCGCTTTCGACGAGGATTTCGCCTTCATGCAGATCGACTAGCTTTTTGGTGATTGCCAGGCCCAGACCAGTGCCACCATATCGGCGCGAAATACTGCCGTCGACCTGGGTGAATTTTTCGAAAATAGTTTTCAGTTTGTCTGGCGGAATTCCAGTGCCAGTATCGATCACTTCGATTAGCAGCACGAACTTCGATTTCGCTTTCTTTTCAGCCGAGACGCGGACTTCAACAGCACCCTCAGTGGTGAACTTTATTGAATTGCTTACCAGATTATTGACAATCTGGCGCAGGCGAAGAGAATCGCCCAGGGCACGTTTGGGCAGGTTTGGACTGAGCTTCCAATCGAGTGAAATCCCTTTTTCCGCAGCCCTTGGAGAATGATTTTTCAGTGTATCGATCAGCAGGTCGCTCAAGGGGAAGGAGATCAGTTCAAGAGCCATTTTCCCGGCTTCGATTTTTGACAAATCGAGCACATCGTTCAGCAAAGACAGCAGCGATAACGCGCAACGCTGGGCGATTTCCAGTTGCTCTTTTTGTTCATCGGACGCAGGCGCATCAAGGGACAATTCAATCATCCCGAGCAGTCCGTTCATTGGCGTTCGCAATTCGTGAGACATGTTGGCGAGGAATTCGCTTTTTGCGCGGCTGGCATCCATGGCTCGCTGCATCGCGTCTTCCAGTGCTACTGTGCGCTGGCGGACCCGGTCTTCCAACATTTCCTGATACTGCACAATTTGCTGCTGGCTCTTGCGCAAGTCATCAATCATGGAATTGAAGCATTTGCCCAAATACTCAATCTCATCGCCGGTGGCACTGTATTCGATTTGTTCCAGCTTGCCGCGGCCCACTTCCTGCATGCCGCGTTCCAGAATATGAATGGGCTTCACCAAGAGGCGAATTGTGAAGCGTGCAATTGCGCCAGCCACCATCAAAACAACGGCGCACAGCAGGATTCCTTTGCCGGGATTGAAATTTCCCTGATTCAAATCGTAAGCCAAAACTACAGCAACAACCCACAGTACGAGCGAGGCTGTGAAGCGGAAGAACTTCACCGAAAGGGAACGGAATTTCGTCGAAGCTAGCTGACTTGTTTGCACTATAATCCTGTTTCTGTATGTCTATAGTCCTCTGAAATGAGCGTAAGTACCATTAGGTAGAAACCTTATGGGGCCCAGTTTATCAGCTAAGGTGAATACGCCAAGGGGGTGATGCGACTATCGTTTTTAGTAAACTGGGAGCAGATTGTCAGCAAAAACCACCCAGGCGCTTGAGACTACCCTTTGCGGAGTTCCATTGCGCAACCCGATATTGGCGGCATCGGGAACTTTCGCTTACGGCATTGAGTTTGAAAAGATCCTAAATTTGGAACAGGTTGGGGGCGTGATTGTCAAGGGGCTTTCGATAGCTCCTATTGCTGGAAATCCGCCGCCTCGGATTTGGGAAGCTGAGGCGGGAATGATCAACTCAATCGGCCTGCAAAACATTGGAGTAGAAGAGTTTGTACGGCAAAAGCTGCCTGGCTTGCGGCGCTTCAAAACGCCGATATTTGCCAATGTTTTCGGCTATGCGCTGGAAGATTACGCGGCTGTGGTGCGGGTGCTGGAAGGTGCTGAGGGGATAGCGGGCTACGAACTGAATGTTTCGTGCCCCAATACCAAACATGGCGGGATCTTTTTTTCGAGTGATCCGGCGATGCTGGAGGCTTTGGTGAGATCTGTGCGCGGCATTACCAAGCGGCCGGTTATCGTGAAGCTTTCACCCAACGTGGCGAGCATTCCAGTGGTCGCCAAGGCGGCTGAAGCGGGCGGCGCCGATGCGGTGAGTTTGGTGAACACGTTCATTTCGCTGGCGATTGACGCACGTACACGCCGTCCGCGAATTGGTGCTGGCTTTGGTGGACTTTCCGGGCCGGCAATCAAGCCGATCGCGCTACGTATGGTGTACGAAGCGGCAAAGGCGGTGAGTATTCCCGTTGTGGGGCTGGGTGGGATTGCATCTGGCGAAGATGCGGCGGAATTTCTGATTGCTGGGGCGACGGCGGTTGAAGTGGGTACGGCCACGTTCTGGGATCCTCGGGCGCCGGTGCGAATTGCCAGGGAGTTGGGCGATTTTCTAAAGGCTGAACAAATCAATTCGGTGCGCGACTTGGTTGGCACATTGCGCATGCCGTAAGATCAAAGGACAGAAATGACCAAGACAATCATTGCCACTGAAAATGCACCTAAAGCTATCGGACCTTATTCGCAGGCAGTTGCCTACAATGGCGTGCTGTATTGCAGCGGGCAAATTCCGCTGGATCCAGCAACGGGGCTGATCGTGGAAGGGGATGTTGCGGTGCAGACAGAGCGCGTCTTAGAGAATTTGAAAGCAGTATTGGAAGCGGCTGGTTCTTCGCTGGGGCAGGTGCTGAAGACCACCGTCTTCATCAAAGATATGAATGAATTTGCGAAGGTAAACGAAGTTTACGGGCGATATTTCGGGGAAAGCTTGCCTGCCAGGGCTACGGTGGAGGTTGCCCGGTTGCCGCGCGATGTGCGTGTGGAGATCGAAGCCATCGCGGCAGTTTAACTTGGGATTTCGCAGATGTTTTGTAGGCCCGACTCCCTTGCGGTCGTGGCTCGGTAACGACCGGCATTTAGCGAGCCGCCATGCGTTAGCATGCGGATTAGCCTCGGTAAGGGCAACGCTCACCTAGTGAGCTGAGAACTGCGCTTGCGGTTCGTTCAGCTTAATTTCAATGGTCTTCTCTTCTTCAGATACATCAAATTCGCCGCCGAATGTCTGGAAACCTTTGGCGATAATTTGGACGAGAATTTTGCCTTGCGGGATGGTTGGAATGGACGCGGTGCCGTCCTGTCCGGTTTTCAACTGATAACTGGTGCGAATTTGTTTGCCCAACTTTACTGCCGACCGGCCCGCAATGAAACGCACAATAACCGATGCCTGTTCGACGGGTTTGAGTGACCCAGCCTTGCGAACTTCAATGCGCAACTTCGTCATTGGGACAGCAGGCCACATCGGCAGGGCGAGGAACAGTACAACAACGGCGAGTAAAGAAGGTAGCTTCATTTTCAAAATCCCCTGACTTCGATTATCGCAAATCTTCGCGCTTCCACCCATCAACAATTCGATAGAATAGTCGAAGTATTATGAACGCTCTTCTCCTTACGGAATACATGAAGCTCGAGCTCGTCGACTTTCCAGAGCCCGAACTCGGCCCCGATGACGTCCTGGTCCGTGTCCGCGCTTGCGGCATTTGCGGCAGCGACGTGCACGGTTTTGACGGCTCCTCCGGTCGCCGCAATCCTCCTCTGATCATGGGCCACGAAGCCGCAGGCGAAGTCGCCAAGCTGGGCGCCAATATCACCGATTTGAAAATCGGCGAACGCGTCACCTTCGACTCGACCGTCTACTGCGGCAAGTGCGACTTTTGTACCAGCGGCAATATGAACCTGTGCGACAACCGCGAAGTGGTTGGGGTCGCCCCTAAAGAATTCAAGCGTCATGGTGCGTTTGCGGAATTCGTTTCCGTGCCTCGCCGCATTATGTACCGCTTGCCGGACAGCTTTCCATTTGAGCAAGCTGCCCTGATTGAAGCGGTTTCGATTGGCGTGCATGCTGTATCGATCACGCCGGTGAAATTGGGCGATACGGCTTTGGTGATTGGCACGGGCATGATCGGCCTGGTTACGCTGCAGGCTGCGAAGGCGGCTGGTTGTACGCGGATCATCGTGGTCGATATGGAAGATTCGAAAATCGAAGCAGCGAAAGCGATGGGTGCCACTGATGGTATCAACGCGAAGAATGCTGATGTGCCTGCGGCTGTGCGCGCCTTGACTGGCGGGCGTGGTGCTGATGTGGCGTTTGAATGCGTCGGTTATTCACAGCCTGTGGTTAGCGCGATCATGTCTGTGCGCAAGGGCGGGTGTGTGACGTTGATTGGCAATCTGCAACCGAACATCGAAATTCCTTTGCAATATGTGGTGACGCGGCAAATTCGTTTGCAGGGTTCGTGTGCATCCAATGGTGAGTATCCGCAGTGTATCGACATGATGGCGCGCGGCATTATTCAGGTGGCACCGCTGATTTCGGCGTATGTTCCGTTGTCTGAAGGCCCGGCCTGGTTTGACCGTTTGTACAAGCATGAACCAAATTTGATGAAGGTGGTATTGCGCCCGTGAGTGAGCTATTTGATTTAACTGGAAGAGTGGCCCTGGTTACTGGAACAAGCCGTGGACTGGGTCAATATATGGGCCGCGCATTGGCACGCGCCGGGGCAGATCTGGTGATCACCAGCCGTAAGCTGGCCGACCTTGCGCCGTTTCAGGCAGAAGTTGAAGCGATGGGCCGCAAGGCGTTTGCTGTGGAGTTGGACGTACGCAATTACGACAGCATTCAGGCGGCGGTGGGTTCGGCGATTGCGCATTATGGCAAGATCGACATCCTGGTGAATAATGCCGGGCTGAATGTTCGCAAGCCGGCGGTGGAGCTGACCTGGGACGATTGGAATCTGGTGCTGGAAACCAACTTGCGCGGCGAATTTTTTGTGGCGCAGGCGGTGGCGCGTGATTCGATGATCCCGAATAAATATGGGCGAATTATCAACATCGGGTCGGTGACTAGCGTGTTTGGTTATGCCGGGTTGACGCCCTATTGTGCAAGCCGTGGTGGTGTAAAGCAGATGACGATGAGCTTGGCCGATGATTGGGGCAAGCACGGAATTACGGTGAACTGCCTGGCCCCGGGTTGGTTTAAGACGGCGCAGAATGCGGCGTTGTACGAGAACAAAGAGTGGTTGGATTATTTGGTGGATCGCATTCCGCTGCGGCGGCCGGGTGCACCGAAGGATCTGGATGGTGCGGTGGTGTTTATGGCTTCTGAAGCTAGCGAATACTATACCGGGCAGACGATGTTGATTGATGGTGGGATTTCGACCGGTGCAACGCGGGCTACTGTGGCGGCGAAGTAGGTTTAATGGGCCGGGCTTTCGTGAGGGAGCCCGTTCATGTTAGCCCGGCTAATCGCCTCGTCCGAAAGTGGTGGCGTATAGCGGTGGCTTTTCGCCCATTCTACAAATGCCTTGGCTTTCTGCGCGCCATCTGTAACCGCCGGCGAAAGGCTATCCTTTTGATGCAGGCCCGGTGTTAGTGCATCGGAAAGAACACGGCGCGCAACATGGTCAGTGGTCAAGCTAACTTGATGGGCACGCTCCAACAAAGCGACTCCAACTCACCGGATACTTCAATGGTCAACGTCATTAGTAGTGCTACTTCAAGCTTCGTGTACCAATTTCCCTAACAAGGGTCATTTCCAATGCAAGCCGGAACGATGCAGCGTCTATTGATGAAATAGTTCAAAACCTTTCTAAGTTTTCCGTCTTCCATCGGAGGCGATTCGGATTGAGTCGCATCTGCGACATGGTTTGGCATAAGATGTTTCGTAGGGAGCAGCGGTGTGCTCCATCAAATTAGCATCCACAGGGAATCCATGAAAAAATTGCAACGCCGTGAATCGCTCAAATTGTTCGGCATGAGCCTGGCAACGGGATCTTTATTGAGCCAGACCGCGAGCAAGCCAGCCCGGCCCAACTTAATCGTTTACATGTCGGATGACCACGGCATGCTCTTCTCAGAGCCCTACGGCGCCACCAACCTTCACACCCCGAACCTGACACGGCTGGCGGCGGAAGGCATGAAATTCACCCACGCCTTTAATACTTCGCCATCTTGCGGACCCAGCCGAACCTCCATGCTTACCGGCCTGTGGCC
Organism: Bryobacterales bacterium; assembly: GCA_038220135.1. Taxonomy (GTDB): domain Bacteria; phylum Acidobacteriota; class Terriglobia; order Bryobacterales; family Bryobacteraceae; genus JANXSF01. Next base: position 7,601 of record JBBRJC010000147.1, read on the forward strand.
TGCCCGGCACGGCGCCGAGCCCAACCACAAAGCTCCGAAGCCCGGTATGGAAAGGCTGGTCGCCGTGCTCAAGTCTCTCGGTTATGAAACTGCCTGCTTCGGCAAGGTGGCGCACAATGACTGGGCCAAGTACTACAATTTCGATGTTGTCCACGGGCCGAATGTTGGGTGCACCGATACCGGCGAGTTAGAACAATTCATCTCCACCCGCGATGCGTCTAAGCCGCTCTGTCTGTTTTTCGGATCTCACTACCCGCACGTTCCGTGGCTCAAGAACGAAGGCCACGATCCTGCCACGGTCAAACTGCCGCCCACCTTGGTGGACACGCCCGAGACGCGGCGGCAGTGCACAGAATACTACACCAGTATTTCCCACACCGACGCATTGGCAGGCAAATTCCGCGCGCTTGTCCAGAAGCATGTGCCCGGCGATACGCTCTTCATCTACACCACCGATCACGGCGCGCAATGGCCGTTCGCCAAGTGGGACCTTTACGACGCAGGCATTCGC
>JBBRJC010000148.1:0-8111 GCA_038220135.1 Bryobacterales bacterium
TGCTAAGTGGAATGGGTAGAAAGACGGCTCCGCTGGACATGCTGCGCATGGTCAGCAATCCCGATAGCTCGGCGGGGTAATACCTGTCCACTTGTGCTTCCACGCCCCACTCATAGCTCTGGGGGGCACAAACGATTCATGGGTGATCAGTTGGGGTGGTGCCGGAGGTGGGACTTGAACCCACACAAGTGTGACCTTGGCAGATTTTGAGTCTGCTGCGTCTGCCATTCCGCCACTCCGGCACATCGGTGTGACTCTTATAGGCTATCAAGAATTGCACTCGTTTGCCAAATTGAGGGACGATTAATTTCAACCTATGACTTCTTTCGAAGTAATTTATGTGGCGGCGCACGGTGGATTTGCTCAGGAAGGTGTCCCGCTGGGCGGTGGCGCGGCCGTTTTTGAAATGCTTGTGGCCGAATGGAATCGCACCCAGCCGTTCCGGTTTCGCACCCTTACCCCCTCAATTCTCGGTGCCAGCGCCCCCACTGGCCGTGAGTTGGTGCGCTTCAAAGAAATGGACTACGCGCGCTTTTCTCGCCGCTTTGAACGTGCTGCGACTGCGGAAATATTGAAGTGCGATCCAACCACCACCGTCGTGCTGGTCAACGATGTTTCTGAAGCCCCCGATTTTGCCCAACTCGCCGCCGCCGGTTTCCCAATCTTCACCATCTATCACGTCGATGTCGTCGCCTATGTCGCCTCTATCTATTTGCGCGGTCTGGTTTCCGCACGCACAGCCAACGCCGTGTATGAAGCCATTCCACGCATGCTGCGCCCCAATGTCCTTGGACTGATCTTCGATAAGCAGCGTGCCAGTGTTGAATATTCACGCAAGCTGCTGCTGCCGTCCAGTGGCATGATCGATGCGATGTGCGACACCTACCCGTGGCTTGCTCGCGAAAAATGCGTAGCAATGCCTTGGGGCGTGAATCTGCCAGCTTTTACAGACTCTGAAATTGAGGATGAGGTCGCGCTGCTCCGCCAGGACTTGGGCATTTCCACAGACGTCCAAGTGCTGCTCGCGCTCAGCCGCATTTCGCCCGAAAAAGGCCAGGACATTTTGCTCGAAGCGTTGCGCCACTGGGTGCCAGCAACAGAAACGGTTCTGATCATCTGTGGCGAAGCGGCGTTCATGATGGGGCAGCGCTTCTTGGATCGACTGCACCTGCTGGCCACTGAGATGAAGCGCATTCGAGTGATTTTTCCAGGGTACGTGCAAGGGCTCCCGAAGCAAGCGTTTTTCAGGCTTGCAGACCTATATATTTTTCCATCACGCCATGAAAGTTATGGGTTGACGATGCTCGAAGCGATGGCCGCAGGGTTACCCATAATCTGCTTCAACCATCTGGGTGCGCGTGAAGTTATGCGCCCCGAATTTGGGGAAATGCTTCCCGCCGGTGGGGATCTGCGCGCGGCCATTGAGCGCTGGTTGGCTGACACGGAAGCTTGTGAAGCAGCCGCTGCCGCCGCCCGCGCCTATGCTCAGCAGCATACATTTCAGGCTACCGCCGCGCGCCTTGCCTCAATATTGATCCCCTGACTAAAGCAATGGCCGGATCCATAGATTCCGAAAGCGCATCGTTGTGTGTGGCGCATTCTTGAATCCGCTATGATCCTGCAACATTAGCGGCCCTGTTTCATCCGGCTTGCTGCCTTCGCATGCTTTGGCTGATTCCAGAATCGGCGTATGGTCTTGCGCTAACACGTTATTCCAAAGCACAGTCACCGTTCCCTGCGCGATCAACTTGCCATCAGCACCACACCGCGGCGCATGAAAGATGATGTCGTACACCTGCCATTGCTCCGGCGGACGGGCCGCATTCACCAGCGGTGGCGCCTGTCCATAAAGCGCGGCGGCCATGCCCGTTGCATAGGTCGGGTTGTTGAAAGAATCCAGAATTTGAATCTCGTAGCGCCCATGGATATACACACCGCTGTTTCCGCGCATTTGGCTCTTTTGATCGGCCATCAGCGGCGGGGCAAACTCAACATGCAACTGCGCATCGCGGAATTTTGTCTTCGTATAAATGTCGCCGCCACCGGAGGAACAGTGCAATTCTCCATTGACAGCCTTGCATCCGGCCGGTCCACCTGTCTTGTTTGTCCAGGCGTCCAAATTGGATCCATCGAAAAGCACAATGGCATCGGACGGCGCTTTCGATGAAGAGCCTGGATCAACTACGCGCTGCGCGTACAAACCCAAAGCAAGAACGGGAATAAGCAATAGTTTATGCATACGAAGATTACCGCAATGGTATCACTCGGATTGCTACAATTCGAGGGGGATCCCCTGGAGAAAATATTGGCTGAAAGTTTGCCCTTTGAGATTACACCGCAGCAGGTACAACAACGCTTGCAAGCTGGGGAAAAGCTCTGTTTAATCGATGTCCGCGAAGTGATGGAATACCAGACCGCGCGCATTGAAGGTGCCAGCCTGGTGCCCATGGGCACTGTGCCATCGCGCCTTGGCGAACTGGAAGCGCAAGCTGAAGCCACCCCGCTTGTGGTGATTTGCCACCACGGCATGCGCAGCTTAAACGTGGTGAACTGGCTTCGGCAGCAGGGCGTGGAACAGTGCACCAGTTTGGCCGGCGGCATCGATTTGTGGAGTCGCGAGATTGACCCGAATGTTCCCCGCTATTAAGAGGTGATTATGAACCGAAGACAATTCCTGAGCGCTGCTGTTGCTAGTGCCGCAGCGGTTCGCGCCCAACAAAAGCGGCAGCCAAACATTGTCTGGATCATGGCCGACGACATGGGTTATGCCGACCTCGGTTGCTACGGACAAAAGCACATCAAAACTCCGAATATCGACAAAGTGGCTAAAGAAGGCCTCCGTTTTACTGATGCCTACGCCGGCTGCACGGTTTGCGCGCCATCGCGCAGCGTGTTGATGACCGGTAAGCACATGGGCCACACCAGCATTCGTTCCAACCCCGGTGGTGTGCCGCTTCTTAAGGAAGACGTTACCGTGGCCACAATGCTGAAAAAGGCGGGCTACACGTGTGGCTGCTTCGGTAAGTGGGGGCTCGGTGACATCAATACTGAAGGCGTTCCCGCACTGCATGGCTTCGATAAGTTCTACGGCTTCTATCATCAGGTGCATGCCCACAGTCAATACCCCAGCCACTTGTACGAAGACGGCGAAGTAGTTTCGTTTCTTCCCAATTCGAGTCTGGGCCGCGGCGTTTACGCCAACGATGAAATTTCCGTGAAAGCCGTAAACTTTGTGAAGAACAACGCCAGCAAACCGTTCTTCCTTTATGTTCCATTTACGGTGCCTCATCTGGAACTGGACGTGCCCAACGAAGAGATTAAAAAGTATCACGAGATTATTCCTGAAATTAGCGCATATAAAGACCCCAGACGACACTATGTAGATCAATCCTACCCGCGTGCTGCCTACGCAGGAATGATTTCCCGGCTCGATTCCTACGTCGGCAAAATCATGGCTGCGATTGCGAAAAACAACCTCGACAACGACACAATTGTCTTTATCACTTCAGACAATGGCAGTGCCACCGCACTGTGGAATGACGGCAATTATTTCGAGAGCACCGGTGGTCTGCGCGGGCACAAACAAAACATGTATGAAGGCGGCATTCGCGTGCCAATGATCGTCCGTTGGCCCGGCAAAATTGCTGCAGCTACTGTAAACAAAATGCCCTGGATGTTTGCAGACTTTTTCCCCACTGCGCTTGAGCTTGCCGGTGCCGCTGCCGTACCTGGTATTGATGGCCTCTCGATTCTGCCCACGTTGCTTGGCAACAAGCAGGAACAGGCCGAATTCCTTTACTGGGAACTGCCAACGTATAGTGCCGCTTCAGGAACTTTTCCAGATGAAAAGCCGATGATGGCCGTCCGCATGGGTAACTGGAAAGCCGTTCGTCCCAAAGCCGATGCTCCGCTGGAGTTATACAATCTTGCGGCCGATCCTTATGAGTCCACTAATATTGCCCAGAAAATGCCCAATGTGATGGCCAAGATCGAAGAGTATTTGAAGACCGCTCGTACCAATCCCCGGCCGCAGCGCAACCCAGTCAATGTTTTAATCAGCCATTAACGGCTGTGTAAACTTGCGCTGGCCGCTGGAACATTTCAAACTCCTTGCGCGTATGTCCGTACAAGGAGAACTGCCCTAAGTGTACCTTTCACATTCCGCTGCCGGTGCAAGCCGAACCATGGTCACTGGCCTGTTCGTCGCCAGTTGCTTGCTTTCCATTGTTTCGTGGTACACAACTATGGCTGGTATGGAATTGTACCTGTCGCAATGGTTCGCATTGCTTGCCTCATTGGGCGTTCAGGCAGCACTTGTTTTGGTGGCATGGCTGATCGGATTTCAACGCAAGGGCAGAGTCCTGCTAACCGTTGTGTACGTCATTACAGCGACCGTTTCAATCGCCTTTTCCTACGTCAGTCTCTATACATGGTTTGCTGCGAAAGAGCGGCCCGCCCTAGTGCAAAGGCAACTCTACGATACCCTAACCAGTGCCTCGCAAAAGACCGAAGAACAACTATCGGCAGCAATCGCTGAAGGCAAACGGCACCTTGTTGCGCTTGAAGAGATGACTGTTGCCGAAAAAACGCACGGGCACATTTCTTCGGCTTCTGATGCTGATCCCTATCTTGCCCAAGTGCGTGATGCGGTAGCGAAAGAAGGCCGCGGTGTTGGTAGCGCCTATGCAGAAGGCTCCGGTACAGGCGTTCGTTACACAGCTTTTGAACGGTATACAAAAATGGCTAGTGAATCCGTGCGGCAACTGGACGCAGCCGCAGTGCAGTTGAAGAATTATCGAACCCAATCCAAACCGCTCGATCCTACTGAAAAGCAACTGCGCGCATTCCACGAAGCTTTCGACGGCGTGCCGTGGCCGCAGATCAGCGAAACTTTGCATCAAGTGAAAGTGCAAAAGCCGGAGGTTCCCAATTACGCCGAATTTGTTGATAAAACCGTTTCGGGCCAGGAAGATCTTCTGCTTGCGTTCACTGAATTGCTGACCGCCCCCACGCCCCGTCATATGTTTTCGTTCGTGCTCGCCGCGTTTATCGACATTATTGTTTTCCTGCTGGCCTTTGCTTCAGGTCCCTATTTCTTTGGGCCGAAAGAACAGCAATGGATACGCGCTGGTGCCCGCATGGAAGGTATTGACGATCCTGTATTCCTTCGCGGTTTGCTCCGCAAAATTGCCTCTGGCCCTGAAGGCACCGCTCAACTCGATGCCAACAATCTCACACCCGGCGAACTGCAATATTGTCTAATGCTTACCGCCAGCAGGCAGGCTGCCATGTCAACAATCGATGGCCGTACCGTCTATTTAATTGAAAACGAAGCCTTCACATCTATGGTGGAATCGATTGCCGCGGACGGTGTTAACTGGAAAGCATCCCGTGCCGCAGCAGGATAGCTCAGGCTGTATAAAGTTCCACTGCGGGCTAAAGTCTTGCAAAAAAAAGATATTTAGCCCGCTTATCGCCCCTATAGAAATAATCAACGCAGTCTCCTCTTTACGGAAACCAAAGCTTCCTTCATACTAGTTTTAGCCGCACTTAGCGAATCAGTCGCCTAACTCTGCGGTGTGTATTCGGAGCCCGTATCCCTCCGGTTCTTTCCTCTCACTGTTGAGAAATCACCTTTATTCGTGACATCTGGTTGCGCTCATAGAGCCGCATACCAACTAAGGAAAATGGAACCGCATGAACCGGAGAAGTGTTCTCAAATCTATAGCTCTATCCCCGCTTGCAAGACTCGCCGCCGGATTGCCCGCAGGCTGGGTTGGTTCAGCTTATGCAAGTGATGCCCCGGAATCCCCCAATGTTCGCTTTGGCATGATCGCTCTTACCGATTGCGCCTCTATCGTAATGGCGCACGAATTGGGGTTCTTTAAGAAATTTGGGATCAACTCGATCGTCTCGAAAGAAGCATCCTGGGCCGTGATTCGCGACAAGATGACGATTGGAGAAAATCAAGCCACTCACATGCTCTTCGGCATGCCGTTTGCTTCCAGCATGGGCCTTCTTGGCTCGCCTGTAAAGCCAATGGTAATTCCCTGGTTGCTCAACCGCAACGGGCAAGCTATCACGCTCTCTAACAATCTCAAGAGCGTGAAATCGGCCAAAGATTTGCAGCCCCTCGCCGCAAAGGCCAAGGCGTCCGGGTCCCCCATGACATTCGCCATGACCTTCCCTCCTGGCACTCACGCCATGTGGTTGCGCTACTGGCTGGCATCGGGTGGAATTAATCCTGACAAAGATATTACGCTGATCACCATTCCTCCACCGCAAATGGTGGCGAATATGAAGATCGGCAAAATGGACGGCTTCTGCGTCGGAGAGCCGTGGAACCTGCGCGCCATCAGCGATGGCATTGGTTTCACCGAAATCACCACTCAGAAAATGTGGCCCGATCATCCGGAAAAGGTTTGCGCATTCAGCGAAGATTTCGCCAACAAGAATCCAAAGACCGTGAAGGCTGTTCTGAAGGCTTTGCACCTGGCTAGCGAACACATCGACAACATGTCGAATCGCCCCACTGTTGCCGAAGTCATCTCGCGGCCAACTTATATCAATTGCCCTAAAGAAATTATTCTTGATCGCCTTCTCGGCAAGTATGACGACGGCAACGGCACGAAGATGCAGGATCCGAACTACATGATCTTCTCCAACCGTAATGCCAACGTCCCCAACAAGACCTACGGCTATTGGTGGTTAAGCCAGTTCCGCCGCTGGGGCATGGTGAAGGGCGCGCCCGATTACAAGGGAATTGTCGACAAAGTAATGCGTCCCGACGTGTACATGGAAGCGATGAAGGAACTGGGCGTCAAAATCACTGCGCCCGACATGCAGCCAGTGAAATTGTTCGATGGCACTTTCGATCCGAAAGATGCTGAAAAGTACGCGAAAGCATTCCCCGTAAACAGCCTCGTTGGCTAAAGGAACCCTGGAGATCCCGATGAGAAAAGCAATTAACGACTTCGCACTTTCGATGGTTGGCATTCTGGCAATCGTAGGCTTGTGGGCACTGATTAGTTCAAACTTTTCGCCCGATTTGCCATCGCCTATGAAAACCTGGGAAGAAAGCAAACTATACGTTTTGCAGCCGTGGGAAAAGCGCGGCGAAATGGATCAGGGCATCGGCCTAATGACGGCCTACAGCCTGTTCCGCGTTGCCAAGGGCTTTTTTCTTGCCATTCTCATCGGGACTCCGTTGGGTTTTCTTCTGGGTAAGTCCGACACCTTTTTTAAGATGTTCGATCCAACTATTCAAGTGCTGCGGCCCATCTCGCCGCTGGCTTGGCTGCCGCTTGGGCTGATCCTGTTTCGCCAGTCTGAACCGGCTGCGCTGTTCACTATTGCTCTATGTTCTATGTGGCCCACCGTCATCAATACGATGACCGGCGTTCGGGCCATCCCACAAGATTATTTGAACGTGGCTCGCGTCCTGCGCCTATCTCCCTGGAAGCAGTTCACCAAGGTTTGGCTGCCTGCCACATTACCCTACATGTTCACTGGCTACCGGCTCAGTTTAGGCCTCGCCTGGTTGGTGATTGTTGCCGCAGAAATGCTTACCGGTACTCCTGGCGTTGGTGGCTTCCTGTGGCAGGAATATAACAGCCTGATTTACTCGCACATCCTGTTGTCCATTATCACCATTGGCATTGTCGGCTTCCTGCTTGACCGCCTCATGGGTATGGCTGAAGCCAAGCTTCGCACGGCATAAGGGGAAACGATTGTGGCATTTATTGAACTCGAAGATGTCGGCAAAACTTACGGCGCTCGCAATATCCTCTCCGGCGTAAATCTAACGCTTGAAGAAGGTGAGTTTGTGTCGATTGTAGGTGCTTCAGCATCGGGAAAAACCACCTTGCTCAAGGCTGCTGCAGGCTTGATTCTACCCGATAAAGGCACTGTGCGAATGGGCGGCGAAAAGGTCACGGACTTCTCTCGCGAAGCCTCTTTTATCTTTCAAAACTATTCGCTGCTGCCATGGTTATCCGCAATTGAAAATGTGCGGCTGGCTGTTGAATCAGCCTTTCCCGATTGGTCCAAGGCAAAACACATTGAACAGGCTGAAAAGTACTTGAACATGGTTGGGCTTGGTGCTGCCATGG
>JBBRJC010000149.1:0-8100 GCA_038220135.1 Bryobacterales bacterium
TGGTCTGGGCCCGATTGGTCTGATGTTTGTGCGCCTGGCGAAAGCTGTTTACGGGGCACGAGTGATTGCGATTGGGCGCAGGCAAACGCAGCTTGACCGGGCGATGCGCATGGGTGCGGCTGAGGCTATTTCAACAGCGGATACAACGGATGTTGTGGGCGCTGTGCGGGCTTTGACTGATGGCCGTGGTGTTGACGTCGCTATTGAAGCGGTGGGCAAGGCCGAGACATGGGATCAGGCAGTGCATATGCTGCGACGCGGCGGTACAGTCAACTTCTTCGGCGGCTGCCCTAACGATAGCCGTGTGGATTTGGAAACGAATCTGCTGCACTATAGCGAGATCACTTGTAAGGCAAGCTTCCACCACACGCCGTATCATATTCGTAAGGCACTGGACGCAGTTTCGCGGGGCCACATTACGGCGCGCGATTTTGTGAACAGAGAAGAGCCTTTGAAGAATCTTCTGGAAGTGATGAAGTACCTCATGAGCCACAACGGCCACATGAAGACTGCGATTATTCCTTAGTTAACACAGTGCTCGAGCCGAAGGATTTTATACGCGATCAACAGGCGATGAACCGCGCCTGGGGGCTGGATGAATCGCTCCGCTATACGTACTGGCTGGCAACTCATCATTACGAAAATTTCCACGTGGTTAGCTTCCTGCTCCCCAAGCGGCTGCACCAGGATTTCTACAACGTCTATTCGTTTTGCCGTTGGGCCGATGATCTGGGTGATGAACTTGGAGACACGGTCGAGAGCTTGCGGATGTTGCACTGGTGGCGTGAACAAACGGTGGGGATGTATGAGGGCCGCGCTACGCATCCGGTGTTTGTAGCACTAGGGCCAACGGCGCGAAAGTATTCACTCGCGCCTGAATTGTTTCATGACTTGATTACTGCGTTTGAACAGGATCAGGTTGTGACCCGTTACCCGGACATGGCTGCTGTTTTTGAATACTGTAAATACTCAGCCAATCCTGTGGGAAGGCTGGTGTTGGGTCTTTGCGGATATCATGATTCCGAACGCTGCCGCCTTTCTGACGCTACTTGCACGGGGCTACAGCTTGCGAATTTTTGGCAGGATGTGACTGTGGATCTGAAGAAGGATCGCATCTACATTCCGCTGGATGCACTTTCGAGATATAACTATACCGAGCAGGAATTGTTTGCATTGCATTTCGATGAGCGTTTCAAGAATGCAATGCGCGACATTGTGGTTGTTGCGCGAGATAAGTTTCACGAAGGGCTGCCACTGAATCGTATGGTGGACCGGCGCTTGTCGATCGACCTGACGCTGTTCAGCCGCGGGGGGTTGTGCATTCTCGACAAGATCGAACAGCAGGGGTACAACGTGCTGGCTGCCCGGCCGAAGATTTCCAAGACCCAACGTGTCGGCCTGTTGCTGAAGGCGCTGGTAGAAGTGGCGTTTCAAAGGGCAGCATGAGCGTGAGTTGCGAAGCATCGTATGCGTATTCGCGGCAAGTGGCGCGCAGCCGGGCAAAGAATTTCTACTATTCATTTGTATTGCTGGAAAAGCAACAGCGCGATGCGATGTGCGCCATCTACGCATTTATGCGCTACTGCGATGACTTGAGTGATGAGGGCGGGGCGACGGCGGAAATGATGGACGCCTGGCGGCTGGCGATGGCGGATGCGCTGGACGGCAAGTTTAACGATCATCCTGTGTGGCCGGCGTTTCATGACACGGTGCAGCGTTTCAAGATTCCGCATGAGTACTTTCACCACATGATTGATGGCGTTTCAAGCGACCTGGTGCCGCGTAAGATGCAGACCTTTGATGAGCTTTACAAGTACTGTTATCAGGTGGCCTCAGTGGTGGGCTTGACCATTGTTCATATATTTGGATTCAAAAATCCGAAGGCGCTGGAACTGGCTGAGAAATGTGGGATTGCATTTCAGTTGACCAACATTATTCGCGATGTGCGGGAAGATTACGAACTGGGGCGGCGCTATATTCCGGCGGCCGATTTAGAGCGGCATGGCGCGAATGTGGAGCGTCTTGAAAATAGCCCGGCATGGGTGGCTACACTACGATTAGAAGCAGCGCGCGCGTTGGCGTATTACGAAGATTCCCGGCCGCTTGTGGGGATGGTGGATGCGCGGAGCAGGGCGTCTTTATGGGCTCTGATTGAAATCTATTGGCGCCTGTTTTTGAGGATTGAGGCGAGCGGGTTTGATGTGTTTGAGCGGCGCATACGGTTGACGACTTGGGAGAAGGTGAAGGTGATTGTTGAAGCTTACGCCTGCAAGGTGGCTTCACCGGAACGTTTGAATTCGGGTTCGAAGTGAATGGGTAAATGGTGGTAGCGATACAACCGTTTGGGAAGGGCAATGGTCTAGGATGGGTGCAAATGAGACAGCCGCAGTTTTCAAGGGCGAAGACGGGCAGTGGTTGGCCACATGTTTAAGCCAGGGTTGCGTATGCCAAGGCAGACTCGGGAGGAAACCGTCTTAGCCATATTCAAGACGCGATTCGACTTTACAGCGAAGTGTTGGAGGAATATCACCTGCGATTCCTGAAGAGAGATAGGCTACTCTTCTGATCGCTGTGAGAGCGGCTTCCGAAGCACATGGCGCTGTTAATGTAAAAAGAGTGCCAGGAAAGGCGGCTTTCGCTTACGCCGTCAGGAAGGCAGCCACATATTGCTTTGCCGCGCGACCAACTGGTCGCCCAAGTATTTGTACCGGACCACAACGAATTGGATCCAGGCAGCTTGCGGGCCAATCGCGAGGTTTATCAACCGTCCTTGGGCCAACTTATCGAGTCGCAAGATTTTCGGAGACTAACCAACTGAAATCGGTAAACGTTGGTTCTACCAGTTAGACTGGATAAGGTTTGACCGTTTCTGAAGTCCTGAAGTAATGTGTGTAAAATCCTCTCCACGTGGCTTGATGACTCACACGAGGAGAAGTTTTTATGTTTCAATGAACGAAGCCTATCCCATTAACTAACTAAGATCGCGGATGTAAACAGCGGACGCGACGCCTTGACCAATGGACCGACCGCATTTTGCGGCGGCACCAACTCACTTCACTCGCTTAGCTGGGAGAACCTGACAAAAATTAAATCGGGTTAACTTGTATTGTATTGTATTGTATTGTATTGTATATTTCGTCTGAGGAGGTTACTTTCTTCGTATGAGTATTCAAAATACGTTCCGATTGACTGCGTTGCTGTTTTCATCCCTTCTTTATGCCCAACTCTGCTCTGCAAATGGCACCGGTGTAACATGTTGGGGTGGTTGTTGTGCTTCATGCGTAACTATTTCGTGTGACGATCCAGCATATGACTGTGTTTATTGTGCAACTTGTTGCGCGAGCGACATTCCCTGTATTGAAAACGACACATGCAACTATGGGTAAGTAGTTTTATAAACTATAGTAAATAATATCTTCTTACACTTTATGGTTAGGTGATGCAAAAATTCTAAACGAACGTAATCGCTACTCGCTGGAAGTGAGCAGTGTATTTCGCCGAAGCATTCTTAGTTAAGATGTCGATATCTGTCAATGGCAAGGTATTGTTGCAAAATACAATAGAGTTTTTCCAGTAAGTAAATATTATGTTGGGGAGATGGGGGGAGACAACAATGGCAAGGTTACTGTTCAAGATGCTTGTACTGATCTATGCAAGCTCGTTATGCCAACTGGTAAGGGCGCAATCCAAGTCAATTCCAGTTCATTGGGCCACTGTTCCTGTCGCAACTGACAATGGAGCGATAACAATCGTTTTGCCACGACCAGCGAATCAGTCGTGGATTCTTTCCGTTCTGCCGTCGTCTGACGGTAGCGGCTCAATAAAGGTCGCTGAGATTAAATTGGCAAATGTGCCTAGAGCGAGAGGGATATCCAGGATGTCGGAGGTGGTGGCCGTTGAAAATCAGCGTATCACATCTGCAAAAGGGATAGTTACTATGCTTCCTAATATTTTGGACGGAACACCGGTAATGCTCGTTGTGATGCGAGTTGCAATGCCAACGCAATTGTGGGTGAAAACAATGGATCAGGATTCGCTCAAACTAACGGTATCGGGGCCGATTTCTTTCAGAGATTTCAAGGTACTCCCTCAGTCGATTGAAAGCGAACCAGCGGCGATTCTTGCAGCCCTTGGAATGGCGAATGCCCAAGGCCGGGGATCGCCAGACATCGCGGCCCTGCAAGCACGATTAGTTCTGTACAAAGACTTCCCCGATGTACTCAATCAAAAAGGTGCGCCGCAATCAATGTTGGTCCGGATGACCATTGATCCAGATGGTACCCCAAGTGACATAAAGTGTACACTTTGTAGCGATTCTGCTGTATTCGACACAATATCAACCACCATGAAATCTTGGAGATTCCGGCCGAATGTGGCTTACAATTCGCTGTCAGTTGTAAGTCTTACCGTGATTCATACTTCCGATGGTCACCTTGGGACTAGTTTGTCACCTGGAGCAAGACGATGACCTTGCCTAACTTGTTTACGGAATTCGCCAAGTAAGAAGTATTCAGCAACGACGATTCACCAAGGCATCGATAAGCTGATCAATGCTCTAATTTTAGTAGTTTTGTGCTTTCTTTCCTACTCGGTGTATGAGATGAGGCAAGGTAGTAGGTCTCCTGAGAGTCCAACTACTGCGAATGCTTCTGTACTGTTTTCAAGTATGGGATCCGCCGATAGTGACCGGCTTATTATTGCGGCGAGTCCATCTTGCCCAATATGCCGCAACAGTGCGCCTTATTACCAAAAACTGCTGGAGGATCATTCCTCCAAATTGGCTGGCAAGGTCTTCATGGCTTTGCCCATTGGTGAGGCATCGAATGATGAATGGATACGGGGCAACAACTTTCCCCGCAGCGCAATAGTTTTCATTGATTTCAAGGAAGCCAATATTAAGCGCATTCCATTTCTTGCTGTAATTGATAAGCGTGGAACTATCCGGAGTTCTTGGGCTGGCAAGCTTACGGAGAAGCAGCAGCAAGAAGTAATATTTCAATTCACGCCATAGCAACCCATACATGACTCAGCTATCATCGCCCAACTGCGGTAACCCAAGAGAAAAGTGGTAAGTACAGGTGTCCCATGACGCCACCCTGAGCTAGGTTGATGCTTTGATACTCCTCTAATTCCTTTACCAGCCGCTGGAGAATAGGCCCGAATTGCTAGAACAGATGCAAATACGCTCACCAATAGGAGGTCGTGGATGGGGACAGCGGACAATTGTGAACAAATTTGGCCGCATGACGCGACGCCTGGAGGCCTAGCGATGGTGTATGCGCTGGGCGGCAAGTTTAACGATCACCCCGTGTGGCCAGCATTTCATGATACCGTTGCGCGGTTCAAGATTCCGCATGAGTACTTTCATCACATGATTGATGGCGTTTCAAGCGACTTGGTACCGCGGAAGATTCAGACGTTTGATGAGCTTTACAAGTACTGCTATCAGGTGGCTTCGGTGGTGGGCTTGACCATTGTTCATATCTTCGGATTCAAAGATCCGAAGGCTCTGGAATTGGCTGAGAAGTGTGGGATTGCGTTTTAGTTGACTAACATTATTCGCGATGTGCGGGAAGATTACGAACTGGGTCGGCGCTATATTCCGGCGGCCGATTTAGAGCGGCATGGCGCGAATGTGGAGCGCATTGAAAATAGTCCGGCATGGGTGGCTACACTACGATTAGAAGCAGCGCGCGCCTTGGCGTATTACGAAGATTCACGGTCGCTGGTGGGGTTGGTGGATGCGCGGAGTAGGGCGTCTTTAGGGGCGCTGATTGAAATTTATTGGCGCTTGTTTTTGCGCATCGAAGCGAGTGGGTTTGATGTGTTTGAGCGGCGCATCCGGTTGACGGCTTATGAAAAAGTGAAGGTGATTGTTGAAGCTTATTTTACGAAGTAGGCGTCAAGCCACATGCTTCTATTAGAAGCTGGGCGCGCCTGGGGCTATTACGAATATTCACGGTCGCTAGAAGCACGGGCGGCCTCCGACAAGTGAGATGGCTGCGTGCTGGCATGGGAAAACGCGGTGGTGCAAGGGTGATTTACTACTATTACCAGGAAACTGCGCCGCTTTATTTGCTGTGGGCATACGCCAAGGGCACTCAAGAGAACTTAACCCCAAAGGAGAAAAACCTGTTGAGCAAATTGGCGGCTGAACTGAAATCGACTTTGAAGGAGCGCCGCAGGGCGGTACGATCATGAAAAAGGAAATGAGCCCGCTGGCAACAGGAATCGCTGAAGGGTTGAGAAGTGCCATCGCGCATGCGAAAGGCAGCAAGGACAAGGGCACGGTGGAACATAACGTGATTGTGCCGGACGTGAAGGCCATCCGCGAAGCGCTTGCTATGTCGCAGAACGGATTTGCCAGTGCTTACAATATTCCGCTTGCAACGCTAAAAGGCTGGGAGCAAGGCCGCCGCCGTCTCGATACAACCGCGATCGCCTATCTCCGCACCATCACCCGCTTCCCTAAGCAAGCGCGGCGGGCTCAGATATTGAGCATGCATAGCCCCGAGCAAGAAGTGCCGGCCCCTGTTTAAATAGCCATCGTAGGATGCGGGAAGTGGCAGCACTGCCTCCCAGACCATCCGCCGGATAACAGCCTTTCCCAACCAACTTAGATCCTTGCATGGGCCACATTTTCGTGGCACCTGAAGGCCGTTTGCAGCTTCTGCATTCACACCAGCTCCAAACGAAGTTGGCGCTCAACTGCAACGGCGGCGCGCCGCAATGGTCGACGCGCTGGCGGGCAAGTTCAACGATCATCCGGTTTGGCCGGCGTTTCATGAAACGGTACAGCGCTTCAAGATTCCCCACGAATATTTTCATCACATGATCGATGGAGGTTTCGAGCGACCTGACGGTGCGCAATATCGAGACGTTTGATGAGTTATTCAGTTACTGCTATCAAGTGGCTTCCGTAGTGGGGCTGACCATTGTACACATCTTCGGGTTTAAGTATCCGCCGGCGATGATGCTGGCGAAGAAATGCGGGATCACCTTTCAACTGACCAACATTATTCGCGATGTGCGGGAAGATTATGAACTGGGTCGGCGCTATATTCCGGCCGAAGATTTGCGGCAGTTCGGAGCCAATGTGGAGCAGATGGAGAATAGCGTGGCACGGGTGGCAATGCTGCGGCATGAGGCGGCACGGGCGAGGCAATACTATGAGGAGTCCCGGCCTCTGGTGGTGTTGGTGGATGCGCGGGCTCTGATTGAAATTTACTGGCGGCTTTTCCTGAGGATTGAGGTGAGCGGATTTGATGTGTTTGAGCGGCGCATCCGGTTGACGGCTTGGGAAAAGGTGAAGGTGATTGTTGAAGCTTATTTTACGAAGTAGGCGTCAATCGACATGCTGCGATCCTGTGTCTATAGTTAGCGCAAGAAGGTGAAACTAGACTTTTTCACTTCGGCCTTGAAATTTGGGCAGGGTGACTTTTCTCAAGATAGATGCGAGCGGTTTGACGTATTTGAGCGGCGTATCCGGTTGACGGCTTGGGAAAAGGTGAAGGTAATTATCGAAGCTTACATCTCGAAAAAAGCTTCTCCTGATCGGCTGAATGCCGGTACAAAGTGAATCGCGTTCTTGGGTAGATGGAAGTAGGTATACTCCACTTTTTTGGTGTACAAATCAAGCGCCCAGAATGATGGCCGCGAACTGATCTGGCAGGCTGATCCGGCTATAAAGTGGAGAGGTTTTTTGGAGTGCTGCTGATTGTGGACGTGGCCGGCAAGAACAAAGTGGGCTCCGGCGGCGGTGAGGGCTTTCGAGACCGCATCGCGATTTTTCAGCTTCAAAATTTCAAAGCCCAATAGCCTTGGCGCGGATCGATTCCTGAGACGAAGCGGGTGATGCAAGCAAGCAACTTGGATTGCACCGGAAGACTTTTCCTGTTGAAGTGCTTCGCAAACAGAATCGAGCGTTGCCCATTCGATTTCTCCATTCGCTAAACGGTGCTGCCATATCGAACTGCGATTGGAATCAAGCCAGTAGAGCAAAACTCGGCCTGCCTCAGTCTTGATTTCTCTGCGTCTTGGGTAGGGGCCGCCATAATGTGAGTTGAACGCGCCCGAATCCTTGGGATTGCGGCGATGCCA
>JBBRJC010000150.1:0-8072 GCA_038220135.1 Bryobacterales bacterium
GCCAGTTATGCCGATGTGGTGAAATTAGTTCCCGCAATGCGTCCCTATCGGGGGCCGAATGGTAAGGACGATGCCGGTTTCTACAACATTGTTTATGCCATCACACACATCGTCTACACGTTGAATGACTATGGTCTGTACCAGCTAGACCCGGCGTGGATACCTCAGGAATTCGAATTCCTCAAAACTCATTTGCGACATTACATTGAGGAAAACGATCCGGAAACTATCGGCGAATTTCTTGATACTTTGAAGTCGTTGGGCTTGACCGAGCAGGACAAACTGATTCAACACGGCGAAGAGTTTCTGCTCTCGCAGCAGAATGCCGACGGCAGTTGGGGCGACCCCAAGGATAAAGACAACTACAACCGTTACCATTCCACCTGGACTGCAATTGGCGGCCTGCTCGATTACGATTGGCGAGGCCAGCGGGTCAGCTTTCCAGAGGCGCTTGTCAGCCTCGGCGTGCGAATATAGCAAGGGGAAATCATGAAAAGCGACAGGCGCAAATTCGTATCCGCTGCTTTCTTAACGGCAGCATCCTACAACCGCATCCTGGGTGCAAATGACAGAATTCGAATTGGCCTTGTAGGCTCCGGTGGCCAAGGCCGAAGTGACTTCAAGCTATTCGCCGGCAACCCTGATGTGGAAGCAGTTGCCGTTTGCGACGTCCATCGCGGCAATCTCGATCTTGGTTTGACAATGGCTAAAGGCTCCGCCAAAGGCTTCACTGACTATCGCAAAATGCTTGAGGTGAAAGACATCGATTCCGTCATTGTCGCCGTCCCCGACCATTGGCACGCGCTAATCACAATCGCTGCCTGCCAGGCCGGTAAAGATGTTTATTGCGAGAAGCCTCTGTCGTTGTTCATTCGGGAAGGCCGCGTCATGATTGATGCCGCACGCAAACACAACCGCGTGGTGCAGGTGGGCAGCCAGCAGCGGTCCGGGCCACATTACGCGCAGGCCATGGCCATGATTCACAATGGCGATATCGGCAAGGTGTCGCACATTTCTGCAAGCTTTGTCCGCAATGCGATGAACGGTTGGGGCCAGGCACAGGACGAACCCGCACCAAGCGATCTTGATTGGGATATGTGGCTTGGGCCTGCTCCTAAGAAGCCCTACAATCGAATGCGCGCGCTCTACAATTTCCGCTGGTTCTGGGATTACTCCGGCGGACAAATGACCAACTTTGGTGCGCACGATGTGGACATCGCCCGTTGGGCCTTGAAGGCCCGCTCGCCGATTGCAGTCGCGGGCTTCGGCGGACGTTTTGCGCTGGAAGGTGCAGGGGAAACTCCCGACGTGCAGGAAGTGATTTACCAGTTTCCCAATTGCGTTGTGAACTGGAGCGTGTGCGAAATGAACTCCGGACGCAAGTCGGGCTTGGCCTTCCACGGCACCAAAGGCACACTTTCCTTGACACGCAAAAGCTTCGAGGTTAACGGGGAAACGTGGAAGGGTCTCAATGCACCCAAGACTCCTCAAATGCCTGACGCCTCCTATCCTGCCGTTGAGCAGCATGCCGCCCATGTGCGCAATTTCCTCGATTGCGTAAAGAGCCGCAAGCGCCCCAACGCAGATATCGAAGAGGGCCACCTGACCGCGGTTATGTGCCACCTGGGCAACATCGCCACGCGTCTCAACCGCTCTCTGCAATGGGATGCAGAGAAGGAAGTGGTGATCAACGATGCCGAAGCCAACAAGATGGTAAACCGCCCATACCGCGCTCCGTGGAAGTTGGAAGCGTAGGAAGAAAATGAACCACTTCGATAACGCGTTGAAGGAGCTGGTTCAGTCGATAGGAACCAGCATCACCCAGCGGCTCGCCGGAGCCGCCCCACGCGAATGGATCAACATTGAAATGGCACGCACAAAAGCCCCACGTGCCGACTTGGTTTCCTGGCTCAATAACGGCCGGCTATTTCAGTTGGAGTTCCAAAGCGAAAATCATAAAGCAATGGGATGGCGCATGCTCGACTACGGTTCGTTTCTCGAACAGGAATATGGATCTACGCCGATTCAAGTGGTGCTCTATATCGGGAACGAGCCGATGACCATGCCATCAGGGGTAGAGACGGAATTCCTGACCTACCGCTACACGCTGATCGACATCCGCGATTTTGATGGTGAGAGTCTGCTCAACAGCCCTGAAATCGGTGATGTCATCTTGTCGATTCTTTGCAGAACTTCAGATCCATTGGCCTTTTTGCGGTGGATTCTGCAACGGCTTTTTCAATTGGAACCGTCTCAACGGGAGCGATGCCTGCGCTTGCTTTTACTGCTATCTTTAAAAAAGCTGGGACCAATTGTGGCGAAGGAGGTAGCGACCATGGGCGTAGTGCTCGATCCGATGGAAGATGAATATTTGCGTGACTTGTATGAAAAGAGCAGTATTATAGCTGTTTCCGGAACGCTGCTTAGTCTTTTGGAAGAGAAATTTGGTTCTCTGCCAGAGTGGGCGAAAGCAAAGCTTACATCTGCATCTTTGACACAATTGGATAGCTGGACTAAGCGGCTCCTTCGTGCCACTTCGCTCAATAGCGTGCTTGAATAGCAGTCGTCAGAAAATAACCTGCGCTGACAAATCGCCCCACCAAGAACCGAAGGAGGTAGCGACCATGGGCGTAGTGCTCGATCCGATGGAAGATGAATATTTGCGTGACTTGTATGCACGTGGCATAGAGGAGGGCAAAGAAGCAGGCATCCAAAGAGGGAAACTCGAAGGCGAGATCGGGCTGCTCCGAAGCTTCCTACAGGAACGATTTGGTCCATTGCCTGAATGGGCTGAATCAAAAATCACCAAAGCTACATCCAGGCAACTTTATCGCTGGAATACACGTACTGGAAATGCGCTAACTCTTCAACAAGCACTCGAAGATTGAAATAGCCAGCAGCCTTCTTCAAACTTGTGAGAGAATCACTGGCGATGACAACTCGCCGCTCCTTCCTTGCCCTCGCCGCCACGCCGTTCCTCGCCGGCTATCACGCCCTCGCAGCGACAGACAGAAAGCGTTACAAAATCCGCGACGTCCAAACGATGGTGATCAAAGGCGGCCGCACGTATATCCTTGTCAAAATCATCTCCGACGCTGGTGTTTACGGCATCGGCGAAGCATATGGCACTCCCGGGACTGGCGTCAAAGAACAGATCCACGACATCAAGGCGTGGCTCATCGGCAAAGACCCGCTTGAAATCGACACGCTCTACACCAACATGGGCGAGCACACCGCGAATCTCAGCGGCACTCGAACCGACGGCTCAGCCCACAATTTTATGCGCGCCGCCAGCGGAATTGAAATGGCATTGTGGGATCTTGCCGGCAAACTTCTTGGTCAGCCAGTCACAACTTTGCTCGGCGGTAAATTCCGCGACAAAGTCCGGGTGTACGATCACGCCTCGCCCAAAAACATGCTTGATAAATCCTCCTGCGGCGAATGGGCCGCAAAGGTCAAAGAAGATCCGGCAGGCTTCACAGGTCACAAATTCGGCTTTCCTCATACCAGCGCAAACACCGATAAAGCGCGCGATAAATCGAACCGGGTGCTAACCACAAGAGAACTGATTCAAGTGCGCCAAGGCTATGAAAATTGCCGCGAAGCCATTGGTTTTGATCGCGACATTATGGTTCATTGCCATTGGGAATACGATTTGCGCACGTCCATCCAGATCGCCGAAGCCGTTGAATCAATCAAGCCAATGTGGCTGGAAGATCCGCTACAAGTTGAATATTCCGATTCCTGGAAGCGCCTTTGCTACAGTTCCAAAGTTCCCATTTGCACGGGTGAAAACATCGCTCGCCGTCAGGGCTTCAAAGACTTCATCATCAATCAGGGCTGCGATATTCTGCATCCCGATCTGCGCAACAGCGGAGGCTTCCTCGAAACCAAACGCATCGCAGACATGGCCGATGTCTTCGGCCTCCCTATGGCCAATCACAACACCGGAAGCCAGCTCAACACCTGGGCAACCTGCCAGTGGGCCGCGTCCATTCGTGACTACCTCGCATGTGAAACAGTCACAGGCCAAGGCGGTTGGATGGACCAGTTGCTGCTAATTGACGGGACTTATATCAAGGACGGGTTCATCACCGTAAACGACAAGCCCGGCTTGGGTGTCGATATCAATCCAGATACTGCCAAAGCACATTTAGCCGACGGTGAGAAATGGTGGGGCTAGTCATGGTGCTGTAATGCGAGATTTTCGCCGTGGCATAAGTGTATCCCGGTGAAAGACGCGAGAAGCTATTAGCTCAGTTTTACAGAACGAACTTCGGTGGGTTCTATTTTGCCAGCAACGGCGGCGGAAGGCTGCTGCAAATGGCCATGAAGATTTACTGGTAAACCAATTATGAATAGAAGAGATTTTTTAGGGGCGCTCGCCGCTCCGGTAGTGGCCTCCGCTGCAGCGCAATCCATCAAGCCAAATATCGTATTCATCCTGGCTGACGATCTTGGATGGCGTGATACAACGCTCTACGGCAGCACCTATTACGAGACTCCCAATATTGACAAGCTTGCCACGCGCGGCATGATGTTTCGCAATGCTTATGCAGCCTCCCCACTTTGTTCGCCCACCAGGGCCAGCATCATGACCGGGCTGCATCCGGCGCGCATCGGCATCACCACTCCTTCGGCACATTTGCC
The DNA here is from genome assembly GCA_038220135.1 of Bryobacterales bacterium. Classification (GTDB taxonomy): domain Bacteria; phylum Acidobacteriota; class Terriglobia; order Bryobacterales; family Bryobacteraceae; genus JANXSF01. The sequence continues at coordinate 4,651 of JBBRJC010000150.1, forward strand.
GCAAGTGATTCTGGAACAGACAGTGCAAAAACAGGGACCAGCTAATCATAAGGCGCTCATCCCGAATTCGGTGACGCGGTTGAAACTGGAATATATCACGCTAGGTGAGAGCTTCAAGGCGGCAGGATATAAGACAGCGCATTTCGGTAAATGGCATCTGGGCCTTGAACCGTATGACCCGTTGCATCAGGGATTTGATATCGACCTTCCACACACTTCCGGGCCCGGTCCTGGTGGCGGTTACATTGGCGGGCCATGGAAGTTTTGGCCAAACGAAGGTAAGCCCGGCGAGCACATTGAAGACCGCATGGCCGATGAGGCCGTGAAGTTCATTGGCGCAAACAAAGCTGAACGGTTTTATTTGAACTACTGGGCTTTCTCAGTCCATTCACCATGGCAGGCCAAGCCCGAGTTACTGGAGAAGTATAAGCGCAAAGCTGATCCAAAGAACCCGCAGCACAATCCCGTTTACGCATCAATGGTTGAAAGTCTGGATACTGCTGTGGGACGCGTGGTGAAAGCGATCGACGACAACGGCCTGGCGAACAATACGATCATTATCTTTTTCTCTGACAACGGTGGGGTATTCTGGACGGCGAAGACTGAGAAGGCGATGTTGAATGCCGGCTTTGAGGACGTGCCAGTTACCAGTAACGCGCCGCTACGCGCTGGCAAGGCGAGCGTCTATGAGGGTGGGACAAGAGAGCCGATGATTGTAGTTTGGCCTGGGCATGTGAAGGCCGGAAGCAAGAGTGACGCAATTGTGCAGAGTGTCGATTTTCATCCCACCTTGCTTGCTATGGCGGGGCTCAAGGCGCAGCCTGAGCAGAAGTTCGACGGCATCAACATCGTGCCCGCGCTTCAAGGGAAGTCGCTTTCGCGCGAGGCAATCTTCTGTCACTTTCCACATTACACACCGGCAGCTGGAAACATTCCCGGCAGTTGGGTTCGTAAGGGAGATTGGAAATTGCTGCGGGTCTGGTGTGATGGGCCGAATCAATCCGACCGCTTTGAGCTGTATAACCTGAAGGATGATATCAGTGAAACCCGCGATCTCTCCGAACGTTACCCGGCTCGTGTGCGAGAGTTGAGTGCACTGTTGCAGCGGTTTCTGGAAGATACCCGGGCGGCTGTTCCGAAACCAAATCCGGCGTATCGGGCCGATGCCGCAGAAGCGAAGCCGTAAGGACAAAATTCCGCACGCGGTGAAAATTGTCAGAGCATGCCTTCAGCTGAAATGCTCAGCAAGAAGTAACCGTATTCTCAAAGCCGGCGTATCCGAATATTACGGAACCAAACTTCGTCCCCATGATGCTGAAGCGAAATCGGCCCATCCTTGCGTGGCCGCTCCAACATAGCCCGCGAGTCATTCGATTTCACGGCCCGCTCTCGCAGAGTATCTTTCACCAAGGGCGATTCCAAATCCACGTCCACAACCTTCACGCCGTTCAACCAATGCTCCACGTGCGTACCAACTTTCACGATTCGCACATCATTAAACTCACCCACCGGTCGCGCCATCTTGCCCTTCGGTTCAACTAATCCATACAGTGAGCCCATGCTGTGCGAAACGCTTTTCAGCGCGTCCTCATTCGTCAAATCGTCGGCCAATTGATATTCAAAACCGCGCGACGCCGTACCTGGTTCCCCGCCTTCATTGTTCCGCCGTGTCCCATATCCCTGAATCAAATACTTGATCCCTGAATTCGCCGCCACAGAGCCTTTCCACTCCAGTGTCAACTCAAAATCTTCATAATTTTCATCGGTAATAATATCCTGAAAATGTGGCGGGTTCTTTACCTTCACGGTCTTCAAACATCCATCAACAATCGCCCACGATCCAGCCGGAAATGCCCCGCCATTTGTATTTCGCCATCCTGTGGTACTCACCCCGTCAAACAGCGAAACCCATGCACCTTTGGCCGCAGCAGGTGCCCACTGCTCCATTCGCCAGGCCATGTCCCAGAACATATATTCATACCGCGCGGAAATCACAAACAGGTCCGTCAATCGCAACTTCTTCTGTTCATCGAGAGTCGCCGCCGTGGCATTCATCATGTCCAAAACCTGCTGCACAACCGACGCGTATTCTGCCGCCGAATACTGATTAATCCATCGCTGATAATCAGCGTTCTTCGACTTCTTCTTCTCCAACTCGCGCCCAACTTCCAGGTAGATCCAATAGCAGGGCAGCATCGCCGCCAACCCTTCGGCAAAAGTCCCGCGCTCCACAGTCGCCAGCAGATGATTCGTATAAGCGTAGTTCGTCGGCGCCATCTTGCCGGAAGCGTGCGTCAACCCGTAGCTTGCCAGAATACTGGAATGCAGTTGCTGCTCCGTCAAGAGTGCATCTGTAGCGTGCGCCTCCAGAGTCTTGCGCCACTCAGCCCTCGGAGCCTTTTTCGCCAGGGTCTTCAATGCATCGCCATAAGCGTGCAGGTAGGCCGCATCCTGGTCCAGATAAAATAGAAAGCTTTCCCTGGGCAGAGAGCCATCCGTAAGCCCCTTTACAAAAGGGTGTTGCAACGTTTGTTCATAGATCGGCTTTGAAGATAACCACAGTTGATCAGTAAACGAAGCGGCCAACAAAAAGAACGCAAGCATCAACCAAACACCTGCTTAATCACGTTTCCACCAAAGTCCGTCAACTTCTCGTGCCGCCCGTTATGCAGATACCAAAGCTTGTGTTGATCAATGCCCAGCGCATGCAAAATGGTCGCGTGGAAATCGCGCATATGATACCGGTCCCCAACGCCATACAGCCCGAAATCATCCGTTGCCCCAATCGCCTGCCCGCCCTTCACTCCACCGCCGGCAAACCACATTGTGTACCCATGCGGATTATGATCGCGCCCATTGCCACTCTGCGAATTCGGCAGCCGCCCAAACTCACTTCCCCAAATCACCAGCGTTTCATCCAGCAAGCCGCGCGATTTCAAATCCTGCAACAGCGCCGCAATCGGTTGATCGGTCATCCCGCACATTTTCTCGTGATTCTCTTTCAAATCCTTATGCGCATCCCACTGAATACTCACTGGCCCCCCGCCATGGAAAATCTGCACAAACCGTACACCGCGTTCCACCATTCGCCGCGCTAACAAGCAACGCGTGCCAAACTCCCGCGTCCGGTTTTCATCCAACCCGTACAGCTTCTTCGTCGCGTCCGATTCTTTGTTGATGTCCACAGCTTCCGGTGCATGCTTCTGCATCCGAAACGCCAGTTCATACGAACTGATTCGCGCCGCCATTTCTTCATCGCCGCGCGCAGTGTCAATCTCGTTCATCTTCTGCAGCAGATCCAGCGTCGCCCGCTGCCGGTTCTCGCTAACCCCCGCAGGAGGCTTCAAATGCATGATCGGCGTAGATCCCGGTCGAAGCAATGTTCCCTGATATACAGCCGGCAAAAATGCCGAGCCCCAACA
>JBBRJC010000151.1:0-8030 GCA_038220135.1 Bryobacterales bacterium
GGAGGCTCTTGTAACGGGCTGTAAGCCCTGATTCCGGCTAGAAGCCGGCAGTATGGTTCCCGCACCAAGCGGGCTTGAAGAAGTAGAGGGACTTAACCCTCTACTTTAAAGTCATCATCCCGATTGTCGTTTTGGTTCGCGATATATTGCGCGATGATCTCATCAGTTACATTTCCGGTGCTACAACAGAAGTAGCCACGGGCCCACATGTGTTGGCCCCAGTAATGTTTTTTCATGTGGGGAAACTCCATCATGATTTTGTGAGCCGTCTTTCCCTTCAGCCACTGCATCATTCGGCTTATTGTCACTTGCGGAGGTATTGAAACAAGCAGATGCACGTGATCCTTCGATACATGCCCTTTCATAATCTTGATGTCGTGCTCTCCACTATTTCTCGAATCAAATCTCTCACTCGCAGTGGCACTTCCCCCGTTAACACTGCCTTACGGTACTTCGTCGTCCAAACTACATGCAAATGAATTTCATATACTGTGTGCGCGCCGCGTCTATACTCTGCCATCCCTCAAGCTTACTTCGCGGCGCTCCTAGCTGAAGCCGCCGCCTAAAGGCGGGGGCTTGACCCTTCCCAGACGGTGACAGTCAATCGCGACGTAGAAATGCGTAGTGGCTGGCATTTCGGGGCCAAGCCAGAGGAGGAACAGGCCTGACTGAGCAGGAAGCCAAGCGCATTTTTCTACGCCGACGGAAGCCGCCTATCGTTAGACCCTCGGCGCTCACCAAAACAAAACTTGACCACTTGTGCTCAATTAGAGTTGACCAGCCCAGGAGGCGCCCCTTTGCCCGTAAGGCGTAGGTGGGCAATACGTTATCATCCCCGGCCACGCCGGGATGGTGGGTCGTTTCTCGTGAGCATACCCGGGTAATTTCTCGCGAGCGCCGAAGCGTTAGACAGGGGACCCCCCGTGTGTTGTCCTTGACCCGCGCAGCGCCAACGATGGTCAATCTCCTTACCAGCAGTCGAAAGCTTAGGGTGTGTAGATGTACGAAGCTAAGCAATCAATATCATACCGAATGATAATACAAGCGTAAACGTGGTTCGTGGATGGAGCAGCGCTTTACCTCAAACCAGAGAGTACAGCCCGTGCTGGTAGTGGATCTATATAGGATCGATACTTCAAAACTTGAAGCGCTCCGGGCTGCCGTTAACACCATAAAGAGATGCGCTCGTGTGTGTGCTGAGCACATCTCTTTTTTTGACATGAGATGTGCCGATTTTGTGCTAGATTACGATATAAACAAGAAACTCGATACTCTTCTACCTTGTTGATTATAAAGGCACCAATGCCTATTCCAGCACAAACCGATTCCCTCTGATACCTTTGTGCTAAATGTGCTACTTGAACATGCTTTTGTAAAAATGCGACATCCCAGATTTTGTGCTAGATGCAACAATTCCTATTCCAGCACAAACCGATTTCCCCAAATACCTGTGCGCTAAATGTGCTACTTGAACATCAAATTTGTATAAATGCGACATCCCAGATTTTGTGCTAGTTTTTGTGCTGCTCGTGAGGGCAAAAGAGGGCAATCGATCATCAGTAAAGTACTAATTCTATTGCCTTTAATGCTAAACATGAAGGGTTGTTTCAAATTACGAATGAGATGCTCTACCAACTGAGCTAGGGTCGCTCTTCTCTTCTATTTTACAGATCCCGCACCCCTTTCCGCCACATCCACCTGCAACTCCACTAAATTTGCGATCATCAAATGAGAATGACCACCACCTCCCTGCTAACCCTGAACCGTCCCGACCTGCTCCGCCAATCCACCGCCACCCCAACCTTCGCCGTTCTCAATCCCGCCGACGGCTCGCTCATCGCCTACGTCCCAAACTGCACCGCGCTGCACGCCACCGCCGCCGTTGATGCTGCCGCTGGTGCGCTCCAGGCTTGGCGCGCCCGCACCGCCAAAGAACGCTCTACTCTGCTCAAAGCCTGGTTCGCTCTGGTCATGCACCACCAGGAAGATCTCGCCAAAATCATCTCTCTTGAAATGGGCAAACCCCTCGCCGAAAGCCAGGGAGAAATTGCCTTCGGCGCCTCCTTCCTCGAATGGTTTGCTGAAGAGGCTAAGCGCGCCTATGGTGAAATTATTCCCGAAAACGTACGAGGCCGCAAACTGCTTGCCACTCGCGAACCGGTCGGCGTCGTGGCCGCAATCACCCCCTGGAATTTTCCCTTCGCCATGCTTGCCCGCAAAGCCGCACCCGCCCTGGCCGCAGGGTGCACACTGGTCGCCAAGCCTGCCGAAGACACGCCACTTTCCGCCCTCGCCCTCGCCTATCTCGCTACCGAAGCGGGCATTCCTGCCGGAGTCATCAACATCGTCACGGCCTCACGCGAAAATACGCCGCACGTGGCCGACGCCTGGCTTGCAGATTCTCGCGTTCGCAAGATTTCTTTTACCGGTTCCACCGCTGTCGGCAAACACCTCATGCGCGGAGCTGCTGAGACCGTCAAACGCATCTCCCTGGAACTTGGAGGCAACGCCCCATTCATCGTCTTTGACGATGCCGATCTCGACGCCGCTGTTGCTGGCGCCATGACTGCCAAGTACCGCAACACCGGCCAAACCTGTATTTGCGCCAATCGCATTTTCATCCAGGCTGGCATCTACGATCAGTTCGCCGAAAAATTTACTGCGGCTGTATCTAAGCTTCGCGTGGGTGCCGCAGCGGATGGCGCTGCCGAACAAGGCCCACTGATCAACCAACGCGCGCTGGCAAAAGTTGAAGCCCAACTAGCCGACGCAAAAGCGAAAGGTGGGCGCGTTCTAATCGGCGGAAATCGTCACGCTCTAGGCCATACCTTCTTCCAGCCCACCGTTGTTGCAGACGCCACTGTAGACATGCAGTTTGCCTCTGAAGAAACGTTTGGGCCGCTTGCCCCACTCTTCAAATTTGAAACGGAAGAACAGGTAATCGCCTGGGCCAACGACACTCCCTTCGGGCTTGCGGCGTATTTCTACTCGCGCGATATTGGCCGCGTCTGGCGCGTTTCGGCAGCCCTGGAAGCCGGAATGATTGGTGTGAACGAAAGTCTGATTTCCACCGAAGTCGCACCATTTGGCGGTATCAAGGAATCGGGCATGGGACGCGAAGGCGCGCGTGAAGGCCTCAATGATTACATGCACACCAAGTACATCTGCATGGGCGGGCTCAGCTAAAGGTCAATTAACGAGGACGGAAATCTTCCGGCTTCTGTCCTTTCTTATATCCACCAAATGAGAAATGCGTAGGCGTGTAGACGCCTACCAATCCAACATCGGAATTGGCTTTGATTTTCGCTTCCATCTTCAGTCCCCAATAGCAGGCGTTGATCAACATCCGTCGCACCCCTTCGTTCAGAAGATCCTCGGCCGCACCCATCGTTGTGGTGAAAATTCGCGGTTGTTTGCCATTAGCTGAAGTGTACGATTTGATCCACGCGACGGGCATCATCGGGTTGTTACGGGCGTCCGCCACCGGGCTATCAGCCTGCTTCATCCCCGTCAAAATCTGCCCCATCAATAGAGGATGAATTGAAACATCCAGCGGCTGGCGAATTTTATACACATCACTCGGTCCCCAAACATCACTCACGCCGCGCAAAATTGGATGCGCCTCCTGACCCTTTGCAACTACTCCGCGAGTGCTCTCCACGTTATGTTTGCCGTGATGACTGATCCACGTTTCACCCAGCACCTGCTTGCCGAACCCACCATCAGTAGGCTTGTCATTCGCGCTAAACCGGGCATAAGTTGTACTGCTTTTCAACTGAAATGCATGTGTAGCCGTGCGCATCGCCACAATCGGTTTGCCCGTTTCCAAATAGTCCGCAAAGTGCTTCATCTGCGCATCGGGAAGGTCGCGGAAGCGCGTAAACAGGATCATCAAATCAGCGGTTCGCAATGCTTCCAAACCAGGAATATTGGTGGCTTTATCTGGCCGCACCGTGCCATCCGCCGGATCAATCGCAAACAGCACGGTGCAACGAAATCCATGCCGTTTCGATAAAATGGCTGCAAGCTCCGGCAGTGCCTCTTCGGAACGGTACTCTTCATCGCCACTGACTAAAACGATATGCTTGCCCTTGCCTGGACCCTTGCCCGCCGGAAATTCAATCTGCGCCTGAACCATTCCAACGCATACGCAGAAACTAATCGTTCTCAGTAAACCTTGCACCATCTGCCACTTCCTTTCAAAGCTGGAGTATATCAATTTCAGCTCGCCACGGCCGTCCACTTCAGCCCAAAGCGCGTCAAATATTTCCGCAAGCGGGCCGCATCATTTATGCTCATCCTTCGCCCTCCAGACGCCCCCCATAACAAACCACTCTAATAGGAGCAAAAGGGCTCAGTTCTCGCTCACGCTGCTTTCGATTATTGCTGCTTGCCCAGAAACGTAGGAAGATTTAGTCTTGACCAAACAAATCGTACTCCTACTCGTCGCCACCGGACTTCTGCAGGCTCAGCCCGTGGCGCTGTCCTCCTATCTCCAGCGTGTCTTCAACACTGCGGAGTTCAAGCTGAAGTCGTTTGGACCCGCCGCATGGCTGGATGACGGCAACGCGTATACAACCGTCGAGGAAAAGCAGATCGTACGCTATGAAACTGCTACGGGCAAACGCGAGATCCTGATCTCTGTGGCAAGCCTCACACCGCAGGGGAAAAAGGAACCACTGGAACTGTCCAGTTACAAATGGTCACCGGATCATAAGCGCCTGCTCATTTTCACAAATACGCGAAAAGTCTGGCGCCAGAACACTCGCGGTGACTATTGGATTCTGGACCGTGCATCGGGCCGGCTCCATCAACTTGGTGGGAAGGAAACAGAATCATCGTCACTCCTGTTTGCCAAGTTCTCGCCAGACGGCAATCGGGTTGGGTACATTCTCGCCAACAACATCTACGTTGAGGAAATCGCCACAGGCCGCATCCGGCAGATCACACAGGATGGTTCGGCGACTCTAATTAATGGGACGTCCGACTGGGTTTATGAAGAAGAACTTGCGCTACGCGACTGCTTCCGTTGGAGCCCCGACAGCAAATCTATCGCCTACTGGCAATTCGATACTGTTGGTGTAGGCACGTTCAACCTGATTGACAACACTTCGGAGACATATCCGAAATTGATCCCAATTCGGTATCCCAAAGTTGGCACAACCAATTCAGCCGTGCGCATCGGAGTGGTGCCGGCAGAGGGTGGTAAACCGAAGTGGATGAAAGTGCCTGGCGATGCGCGAGACAATTACATAGCGCGCATGGATTGGGACGGCAACGGGAATCTGATCCTGCAGCAGTTGAATCGTCTGCAGAACCGCAACCACGCAATGATGGCAGATACCCGAACCGGCAATGTGAAGCAGATTTTCCACGACGAAGACAAAGCGTGGGTGGATTACAATGAACCGCGTTCATTGGGTGCAGGCAGCTTTGTATGGCTTAGTGAGCGCGATGGCTGGCGCCGGGCGTACCACGTTTCTAATGGCGGCAAAACAATTCGCACAGTGACACCCGCGGGCGTGGATGTGATGCAAATTGTGGAAGTCACCAAGGATCGCCGATGGCTCTACTACATCGCTTCGCCTGAGGCCGCCATTGAGCGCCATTTGTATCGGGTGAATCTTGACGATCCGAAGGCCGTGGCCGAGAGGCTCTCGAAAACCGTTGGCACACACAGTTACCGGATCGCGCCGTCCGGGGAATTCGCGTTCCACACTGTTTCCACAAAGGACCGGCCGCCAATAACTGATCTGGTGCACCTGCCGTCACATGAGACTGTCCGCATGTTGGCGGAAAACAAGACAGAGTTCGACAATCCGCCCACCGAATTCCTGAAGCTGGATATCGGTCGCGGTGTGGTTATGGACGCCTGGATTATCAAGCCCTCGAACTTTGATGCGTCGAAGAAGTATCCACTGCTGATGCATGTTTATGGTGAGCCGGCCGGAGTAACGGTTACCGATTCATGGCAAGGGGACCGCGATTTGTTCCATCGCGCGATTGCCAATCAGGGCTACATTGTGGCGAGCATTGACAACCGTGGGACGCCGTCGCCAAATGGTCGAGATTGGCGCAAAGTGATCTACGGATCAGTGGGCGTATTGTCATCCGAGGAACAAGCTGCGGGTCTGAAGAAGTTGCTGGCGGTACGCCGCTACCTCGACTCCGAGCGCGTTGCGGTGTGGGGTTGGAGCGGCGGTGGATCGAACACTTTGAATCTAATGTTTCGATCACCAGAGCTCTACAAAGTTGGCATGAGTGTTGCGCCGGTGCCCGATCAACAGCTCTACGACACCATTTATCAGGAGCGCTATATGGGCGTGCCAAAGGATAACTCGGAAGGCTTTCGGGCTGGCTCGCCGATTAACTTTGCCGAGAGTTTGAAGGGCAAGCTGTTGATCGTACATGGTACCGGCGATGACAATGTGCATTACCAGGGTGTGGAACGCCTCATTAACCGGTTGATCGAACTCGGCAAGCCTTTTGACATGATGGCTTACCCCAACCGCTCGCACGCAATCAGCGAAGGAAAGGGTACATCGTTCCATCTGTATTCTCTTTTGTCGCGCTACCTTCTCGATCATTTGCCAGCAGGTGCACAATAGGCTGATTTCGGGACAAGGTCAGCCAAGGCAGGGGTTGACGACAACTAACCCGCTCATTTGAGAGAAGTCTCTATCGGCTGACCACAGTTCGTGCACACCGTTTGCGATACAGATGGCGTGGATGCGGGCGTCATGCACTTGCGCCGGTCGATTCGGTCAGCAAGCGCAGCGTAGGTGATTCCATCCAAATCTCCACCTGTAGAATTGCGATTTCTGGTGGCGTCGGGGATTTGAATATCGTTGGGTTAGTGGCCAAAGCCGCGGCTTTGTGATGCGGGGAGTCATGCCTGTGCGTAGAGATCAAAAAGTTGGTGTCGACGGCTGTCATGGAACTAGAGAACTGCCTTCGTTTTCGTGGGCGAGTGCTGTAATGTCGCTCCACTGCAACCCGGTCTGCAGCCCTTCGCTGTTCGGAAAACTACCTTCGCGAAGGCGAAACGGCTTGGCCGAGGCTTTGGTTCTAGCTTCTATGACCGCACTCAAGCCTTCCTCGACAAGAATTCGAAAGCTGATTCCTTGACTTAGGGCAAGGGCTTTCGCCTTCTGGAATAAAGGATCGGAGATCTCGACGGTCGCTATCATTGGCCCACACTATCATAGTGTTGATATGGGCGATATGGGTATAATTGCGTTTTTCGCCGAGGTTACAAGGATAGCGAGTAAATGTCTCCGCAGTCTCAACCTCAAAATGGGAAGTATCCTGCGGGCATAGTAGTGATTTCGCAATCTCCTGCAAGTGATGCATTTGTAACAGTCGCCGTAGTTTTAGCTTGTGAACGGTGTGTTGTGTTAATTTGGAGGGTACCTGCCACGGTATACTCTTTGAACCTCGCTCACGGTTCGATCCAAATTTCATTCGTTATACCCTCGTCAAAGTATTGATAAATGAGCTATTTTCGTTTCACTATTCAAAGTTGGGCAAAAAATGCCGATATAATTCGACAGATGGCACAACGTGCGACCGCAGTTTGGCTCATTCTCGTGTCCGTACTTCCAATACAGGCGAAACCGATTCGCTTGTCTCAATACATTGTTGACGGCTTCAATTTCCGCAGTGGCCTTCCCGAAGAAACGATCAATTCAATAACGCAAACGCCAAGTGATGGCTATCTTTGGATGTCCTCCGCCGACGGGTTAATCCGTTTTGATGGCCGCACCTTCAAGATTTTTCGCCCACGCGATACTCCAACACTGGCCGGATCGCTAATTCGCGGTGTAATGTCGGATCATAACGGATTGCTTTGGATGTGGGGACGTGAAGGTGGGTTTGGAACCTTCCAGAATGATCAATTCAAGTCAATCAATACATCAGGCACTTCGTATACAGAAAACCTCAGTCCATTCGGGCAGCTTGCTTCTCCTTTGATTGAAGATAGCCAACACCGAATTTGGGTTCCGACAACGTTAGGCCTGTTCCGGGTT
>JBBRJC010000152.1:0-8020 GCA_038220135.1 Bryobacterales bacterium
CCGCTTTCAGTGAGGGTGGACAACGTTCGCATTGCCGAAGCTGCTGGCATGGGGGCGAGCGAACCGTTTCTAACAGCAAAAGAAATTCTGGTTGATGTAGATTTATTTGCACTTCTAAAAAAGGAAATTCGGGTTGATTCGCTAACCGTCACCCAACCCGTGGCGCGCATCGTTCGAGGTGCCGACGGCAAGTGGAATTACGAAACTTTGGGTCGTAAAAACGATGGTAGCGGCGACAGAAAAGTGTCCTTCGCATTACTCGCGATTGAGGATGCAACCGTGGTGCTGGTGCGTCCGGGAACGCCCGACGAAAAGTTCGATCACGTGCATTTGAAGCTGCACGATTTTATTCCCGGCACGCCGGCCAAGCTTGAAGCGTCGATTCATTTGGCAGGCGAAGGTAAAGAGCTTGCGGAGCTGACTGGTACGCTGGACAAAGGTTTCGACGGTAGCTTCAAACTCACCGAAGTTAGCCAAAGTGGCGTGAAGGGTTTGAATGCAAGTGGCACCATTCGCGCTGTTAGCAATGGCCCGGTGCAAGTGGCTGCGGAATTGAAAGCGAAGGAGCCGAACCTATCGGCAAAGATTGAAGCCAATGTAAAGAACGGCGAAACGTTGGAGGGGACAATTCGCGCATCGGGCCTGGAATTGAATCGCAAGGAATGGAAACAGCCACTTCGCATTTCCCAGTTGAATGTCTCGCTGGCTGGCGATACGGCCACTTTTCAACCGTTCCGCATAGAAACAGGCAAGTTGAATGCCGCCGTCACATTGGCCGTGCATAGTATCAGCAAGAGCCCACAAATTGAAGCTACGGTGGAATCGGCCGGGGAGTTGGCTGAAGCGCTGGAAGTGGCCGCAGCATTGGGTGCCAAGCAAAGTATGGAAGCATCAGGTGCCTTTAAAGTGAAGGCCAACCTGCGAGGCCCCGCACAAAAGCCCGAAGCGATTTCCTATACAGCCAGTGGCACTTTGGACAATGGAGTGTTGAAGGTTCAAAGCCTTGCCAAGCCTCTTGAATTGAAGCACGCATCATTTGAAGCAACTCCTGCTGCGATCGCAATTGACCTCGACACGCCAACCCTCAACCTGATCCCGGCCCCTGCCGTACAAGCCACAGGATCTAAATATGCGTCGTCTGCTCCGGCAACATCACCCGCTCCTCCAACGAAGCTGTCGATCAAAGGCTCGGCAAAAATCGGAAAGCTGATTACCAGCAATTTGACCATGGAAAATGTACGGTCGCAGTTCTCCATGAATCAGGGCATCGCCAGGCTCGACCCGATGGAGGCAACGTTCTACGGAGGCAAAATCAGTGGAAGTATTGCTGCCGATTTGCGTCATGAACCGGCGCAAATTACGCTGGTGACAAAAGTAGCTGGCGTTGACGCCGCCCAACTGTTGGGCGCAACCACTGGGCTGAAAACGCTCGCTGGAAAATTGACGGCCGAAGGCAATCTGCAATTTCATACAGCGCCCGGCGAACCTCTGGCCAAGTCGTTAAATGGAGATCTGAAAATCGACATGGCAGACGGCCGAATCGCTGGTATAAATTTGCTGAACGAATTTTCGAAAATTGGAAAATTCCTTGGCTTCCAAATGAAGCAGGATACCTTTACCGATTTCGTAAAACTGAGCGGTGCGATGAAGATCCAAAATGGTTTGGCCCAAACGGACAACTTGAAGCTCGATTTTGGCGGCGGCTCATTAACCGCTTCGGGCACGGTTCATTTGGTGGAAGAATTGCTGGCCATGAAGATTGTTACTACGCTAAACAAGGACACCAGTGCATCGGCAGGCGGCACGCAGATTGGCGGATTCCTGGCCACTGCGCTGGCTAATAGCAAAGGCGAATTGGTCTTGCCGATCAATGCCAGCGGTACTTTTTCAAAACCTCGCTTTGCACCGGACGCCGAACGTATGGCAAAAATGAAACTCGAATCTTCAGGTTCAGGCATTTTGCAGGGCATCAAAGATGGCTCAGGCAGCGTGCAGGGACTGATCGATATGTTTAAGAAGAAGAAACAGTGAGGAACTTAGCTTGCGCATCAGCTCACCGTTTGCCAAACTCAAGAGGTTAATGCGTCCAACCACCCTATGGGGGCGGTCCCGTATTTTGCTTTCACTTCTGATTGCAATTGCGACCTGCCCAATCATCCGCGCCGAAACGCTCGATTACCGAGTGGAATGGCGGCTCATCCAAGCCGGCGTAGCGAAAATCAGCACCACGAAGACTGCAACAGGTACCGATGCCAAGCTGGAAATGCAATCGCTGGGTTTGGTGTCACGCTTGTTCAAAGTGAACGATATTTACACCGTGAACCTGAAGCCTGATCTTTGTGCGCAAACCGCGCATATGATGGCAGAGGAATCAAGCCGCAAGAAAGAGACGTCGATCACGTTCAACGCGCCAGGCAGCAAAACGCATTTTGTGGAAAAGGATCTGATCAAGAACACCACAACGCAGCAGGAGATTCCGGTTCCTGCTTGCGTCCACGATATTTTGGGTGGTTTGTTGAAGATGCGGACACTGAAACTGGTCCCCGGTACAAGCACCCAAATGCCCGTTACAACCGGCAAGAAATTTGCAGACATTCGCCTGGAAACGCAGGAGCGGGAAGAAGTGAAAACGCCGGCCGGAACTTTTAAAACGCTGCGGCTGGAAGCATTCATTTTCAACAACGTTTTGTACGCCCGCGCCGCCCGCTGCCTGATTTGGGTTACCGATGATGAAAAGCGAACCCCGGTGCAAATACAAATCCGGATGCGCTTATATATTGGCACTGTCACACTGATACTGGAAAAAGAAGGGAAATAGGGCGATGTATCGTTTCCTGCTGGTAACAGCGTTTGCAATCACCTCCAGCTTTGGACAGGCTGCCGATGGGTTTCTGCCAGCAGCCAAGAGCACTCCGCTGCTGGAGGGAAGCCTGCAGCTGATGGAATCGACAATGGCTGCAACGCCGGGCCTGGAGCAGGCCGTGTCACCAGTAATGGAAGATGCCCGCCAAGCGATGACCGTGCTTCGTAACAGCGCCCGCATGGTGCCATCGCAACTGTTCACCTACCTTGGCCATGTGCGCACGTACATGGTGATTGCGGCAGCATTGCCGAAACCAACGCCGTTGCCGGAAGAAACGCGGAAGCAGTTCGCGGAATTGAGAACGGACCTGGACTTGCTTGACTCGCATTTTCGGGCCTTACTGCTTCGTACTGAAGCGCAGTTGCGGCCGCCGGATCGTGACAATTTGCGGCGCTATGCTGATGCCAACGCGAAGCTGGGCCTTGCAGATGCCGCAAAACCTCGCGTGGTTTTTTTTGGCGATTCCATCACCGATGGCTGGCAGTTATCCGAATACTTCCCCGATAAGGATTACGTGAATCGTGGCATTAGCGGACAGATCACAGGCGAGATGTTGGGGCGAACGATGGCCGATGTGCTGGTGCGTAAACCGGCTGCTATGATCCTGCTGGCCGGCACAAATGATCTGGCGCGCAATGTGGCAATCAGCACAATTGAAAGCAACATTGCGATGATTGGCGAGTTGGCGGAGGCTTATAAAATCAAGGTAATTCTGTCCAGCATTCTTCCGGTGAGCGATTATCATAAGGGAAAGAATCCTCGGAACGAGATGACGTTGTTGCGGCCTCCGGAAAAAATCATCGAACTCAACACGTGGATGGAAGCATACGCCAAACAGAGAGGCTGGACATATTGCAATTATTTTAATGTGCTGGTAGATAGTGCAGGTCAGCTGCAGGCCAATCTGGCACCTGACGGGCTCCATCCGAATGCTGAAGGGTATCGTCTGATGGCTCCGGTGGCACAAACGTGCATTGATCAGGCCCTGACGCCGAAACCAGTAACTCCGGTGCAACAAAATACGAAGAAGAGACGTCTTCCATTCTAAGGATATCCGTGTGCTTCGATTTATAATACTTCTCAGCTTGCTGGTAGTCAGCCTTTCCGCACAGATGCGGATGACAGTTGCACAGCTTAAGAGCTTCATTTCCTCTTCAAAGCAGTTGAACCACGACGACAGAAAAGTTGCCGATTTTCTGAAAAAAGTAAAGCTGTCTGAAAAGCTGGATGCTGGCACATTTGAAGAGTTGCAGGCCACTGGAATGGGTCCGAAAACCGTTGAAATTTTGCGTGACTTGCGTGAGGCAAGCAAGGATTTGCCTGTCCCTCCGAAGCCCGCCGTGAAGCCTCCGCCACCTGTATTGCCACCGCCACCGAAAGCGGAACAGGATAGTGCCATCGCGCAGGCACGAGAGTTTGCGCTGAACTACACCAAGCAACTTCCCAATTTCTTTTGCGTCCAAGTGACGCGGCGTTACTATGATCCTAGTGGAATGGAGTTTTGGCATCAGGCTGATACGATTACCGCCAAGCTAAGCTTCAACGATCAGAAAGAGAAGTACGAATTGATGTCGGTGAATAACCGCGTGCCGCAATCCACTTCGATGGATGGAATTGGCGGAAGCCAATCCAGCGGCGAATTCGGTTCAATGCTACAAATGACCTTCGATGAAAAATCGGCCGCGCGATTTACCTGGGACCGATGGGCGACGTTACGAGGCCGCAGAATGCACGTCTTTTCCTACTTCATTGCGCAACCTAATTCCAGCTACCAACTGATTTATGAAAGGAGCCAAAGCTACAGACCCGCTTTGCGTGGCTTTGTCTTTGTGGATCGCGATACAAATATGGTGATGCGGCTCACACTGGAAGCCGTTGACGTACCTGCGTCGTTCCCAATTCAACAAACGCAATTGCTTATGGATTACGATTTTGGCAAGATCAGTGAGCGAGAGTTTCTGCTTCCGCTACGTGCCGAGATAAAGAGCCGGTCGGGCAAATTGCTTACAAAGAATGAAATTGAATTCCGCCTTTATCACAAGTTCAGCACGGAAGTAGATATCAAGTTCGATATAGTGCCAGATCAACTTCCGGAATCACAGACGAAAGAGCAACCCGTTAAGCCCTGATTTATCCATGTTGTAATGGAAGCGCTAATTGCGTGTGCTTACGGCCACAACTGCGACTGGGATATAGATCCTTGTCCGTCATCTATCGCAGTAGAGTACCCCTTGCAGCCTTCGAACCTTGCGAAACGTTGCCACGCTAAAGAGTCACCTCGCTAACTCCGACCGCAGCCGAGGCCTTCTGGAGGGTCGGATTTTCGAGCAACGCGACAAGGTATTCGTCCTGGCGTTTTATGCGGAACACTTGCCTTTTCGCACGGTCGGGGACTCGGCGCACCCCATATTTCACTGTCTCGTTGTTCATTAGCCGATGCCGCCGGGACTTTGTGGTTTCATGATCCGACTTATCTCCTGGCAGGATTTTAGGGGTTTTGCGAAACGACCACTTTTAGTCCTCCCACCAGCACAGTGGTGGCGCGGACTACCGCTCCTGTATAAGGGGGCACTGTAAAACTCACCGTTCCGGTTCCCATACCAGAAAAACCTCCCGTGATTGTTGGCCATGTGGAGGAAATTATCGTCATCCAAGTGCAACCACTGGGTGCGGTAACGGTAATAGAGCCGGTCCCGCCATTGTTGGTAAACGTTGAAGGTGGAGACGAAAGAGAAGTGATACAACGCCCGCCACTCAAGGGAAAGCCTTGGCTGTTGGGCACTACGCCTTGGGTCGCTTGGTAAACTGCCGCTGCATTAGCTCCAATATCCAAGCCGTCCGTGCCTTGTTTGTAATATGGGCTGGCCGCAGTGAGCCGGAGGTCCCTTAGTGCCAGATTTGCGTACCCAATATTATCCAGTGGAGTGGGAAAGTAGTTACCCAAAGGAAATCGGCTAGCACTCCCACCCTGAATTACATTTCCCCGAAAGGTGTAGTCAAGCGGAGCAACAGCATTGAGGGCGTCGATATTAAATAAAGTTTCACCCCATGAGATTCCTTGCAAATTGTGTTGCAATAAATTATTTTCCACCCGATAGCCCGCCCCCAACTGATTGAAGTGAAGGAAAATATTGCGGCCAGAACCAACATAAGTATTGTGGAGGATGCGAACGTCCTCCGTCAGAGTATGGACCGTCGCCAATACTCCAGCTGTGCTAGAACCCGGTTGGGAATGGGACTCGGCAATATCGATGAAAAGGTTATCCTGCACTGTGACACGCCGTAGGGCTCCGGTGTTGTTCGCGGATTCATCGCGTCCAAAAATCAGGATTCCAGCTCCCAAGTGCCGCATGATGTTCCGGCTTATCATTACATCCTGAATTACAGCATTGGGGACGGCTCCACCTTCGGTTCGCACTCCCAGCCCAATCGCACGCCCGGCAAGGGGTGGATACCACGAATTATCAAGTACATTCCCATCAAAGATTATTCTCTGTGCGAATTTTACCTCGAAGTGGTACTTCACCAACCAGGGAGTGCCTGCATAGGAAGGGTCACTTGGATCCCACGAAAGCGGCTTGTAGAAGTGGTTGCTTCTAACTTCAATGTCGGAAGGGATGTTACCAACAAGAAAGGGAATTGCTCCACCGAATGCAATGCCGATACCAGCGGCCTCGATGTGATTGTTGATAATGTGGAACGGGCCCGGCCCATTCCAGCCTTGTATAGCTTGTGTTTCCTGATTAACATCCTTGAAATCGGCAAAATAAGAGTTGCGGATCGTGACTTCAATCCCATTCAAACTAATTCCACGCTTGCCTCCAAGGTTGGCATCGCCATGAATATAACATCGGTCGAACTCAATGTGATGGGGTACTTGGGAAAGACTTGTTTCATAGGTACCGATACGAATTAAATCCAAAGAATAACGTGCGGTTGGGCGGATTTCCAAACCAATAAAACGATAATGATGCCCACCGAAAGCAAAATCCATGGCTGGTGTATCATTAGCAGTAACAATGGTGGCCATTTGCGACACATTGGCAGGGGCGACACGAATTCCTGACAGGTTGCGAAGAGTGGCGGAGGAGGTTTGTATTGTTACAAAGGCAGTTCCATTCTTTGCGGGAAATGTAAAGTTGCCTGTAAATACGGCTCCAGCTTGCAGTGTAATGGTATCGCCGGATTGAGCATTTAGGATTGCCGATTGAAAATCTCCGCCGGCCGGTACCACGAACTCCGCAGCCATTGCGTAGGTCCCCGCCATAAACAGAATGCCCGTTGTCCAAGTCCGCGTCCTTTTAATTACAAAAAGCAAGAAGATGCCGCCAACAGCCAACCAGTAAGAAGGTTCAGGAACAGCACTAGACGTTGTTAAATCGACGTAATAATTCGAACCCGAACCAAGCGGACCTGTTGGTGGATCGAATCCAGAACCAAACGTGGGGCCGATCGGGGTGCTTTGGTTGGCGGTTATTGCAAGGGTGTAGTCCCCAACAACGACGTTTGAGAGATGCAACGTCGAGTCTCCGCAAAAACTATTGAGGGTTGCCGGGGGGCAGTCGCCGTCGTCATTGAACGATATCAAGAGAGCGTTCGGACCAGTTCCGAGAAAAAGAGAAACCACCGAATCAATTCCGTCCGGTGCCACGAATCCCGTCAGGCCACCGAACTGATAAGTCTGAATGTTCACATCAGATATTGTCAAAACACTAAAGGTAAATGTTGCGACATCCGATGCGGAGGCTAAGTTGCCAGTCAGAATAGTGGCGGATGATTTAGTGGAACAAAACAGGGCAAGAACCAGGAAAAAATGGAACTTCAGCATGTTCTTCACTCTATCTGATATCGCCAGCGTGAGGGTGTAACTTTAAACTATTCAACGATCATCGAATGGACCCGCGAGGAGTTCGACGTGCCAGATCTACCTCCGGAATCACAGACAAAAGAGCAACCCGTGAAGGCCTGATCTAACGCCAGTGATTTAACGATTGATAACGGCATTCCGATGGCACCAGCATGTTGTAATGGAAGCTGGAATGCGATCTCTGCTTGCACTCGCGCTAATTGCTTGTGCCTACGGCCACAACGAAACGATGCTGTTGCCGCCCAAAGGCATCAGCGCATTTCGATTGACTGGCGCACCACTTGGGCAGG
>JBBRJC010000153.1:0-8010 GCA_038220135.1 Bryobacterales bacterium
CGGCGCGCGCATGGGCATTGGTTATACTGCCCAGGCGATTGACCGCGGACATTTAGAGCAGGCGCAGGATGAGGTGCGTGCCATGCTGCGCGCTTGGCGGCATTTGAAACCCGGCCAGGAGGACACGTTTGGCATTTTTTCCTCCGATTCATTCATTGCTTTGTGGGACCGCATGACTGGGGCGATCGCGGCCACAGCTATCGCAGTGGTGAGCGTATTCATGGTTGTCGGTGGCGTGGTGATTATGAACATTATGCTTGCTGTAGTCACCGAACGGACCATGGAAATTGGTGTGCGGAAATCGCTGGGGGCGCGGCGTAAAGATATCCTTAATCAGTTTCTGGTGGAGGCTGCGGTGCTCAGTGGCTCGGGCGGTTTTATTGGGGTGGCGATTGCGTGGATAGTCGCCATTGTTGTGCGGAACACTACTTCGGTACCAATGTCTGTGCCCCCTTCTGCAATTTTTGTGGGCGTGGCTTTGTCCAGTGTGGTTGGCCTGTTTTTTGGGATATACCCGGCGCAACGTGCTGCAAAATTAGACCCGATTGAAGCATTGCGAGCGGAACGATGAAGCCACCCAGTAGCAATCTTTTTACCGCAATTTTATTCGGTGGCAGTCTTGCATTGGACACGATCCGCGGGCACAAACTGCGATCCCTGCTGACGGTGCTTGGGGTGATTATCGGCACCAGTACGGTGATCGGAGTTGGTTCGATCATTGCTGGTCTGGATGGTGCGATCACTGGCCAATTGCAGTCATTCGGTGCGGAAAATCTGATTGTTGCCAAGTGGGATTCGCCGCTGTCGTTTGGCAATCGTCCGCTGGAAGAACGGATGCGCAAGCCGATGAGCTATGAAAATGCGCAGGCTATTGCCGAGCGTTGCCCTTCGGTAAAGCACGTCAGCCCGTATCTGTTTCCCAACTGGAATGTGATTCACAAAGCGAAATACAGGGGCATCGATTTGTACCGGATGAACCTTGCAGGGACGGATGAAGATTACGTCAACTCGGGCGTGGAGATGCTTTACGGGCGCTTCTTTACAGATGCCGAAAGTTTTCGTCATGCGCCAGTTGTGGTGGTGGGCGAGGATATCAAAAAAGCGTGGTTTCAAAACGAGGATCCGATCGGCAAATGGGTGCAGATAGATGGCGGATCTTTTGAAGTTGTGGGTGTGATGAAACGCTCGGCGCAGACGATACCAGGCGATGATGATTTGCGGTTGTTTCTACCCTATCATTCGATGCGCAAACTGTTCCCCACGGCGCGCGAGCACATGCTGATTGTGGTTCCGGAAAAGGGGCTGCAGGCCGCAGCGTTGGACGAGATCAAAACGGTGTTGCGCATTGAACGGAAGGTGCCGAATGATAAGCCGGACAATTTCAGCGTGTCGACGTCGGAGCAATTGATTGAGCAGTTCCGCGGTGTGACGGCGATGATTGCGATTGTGATGGTGGTGTTGAGTTCGATCGGGTTGCTGGTGGGCGGGATTGGCGTGATGAATATCATGCTGGTGAGCGTGACGGAGCGAACGCGTGAAATCGGCATTCGCAAGGCGTTGGGCGCACGGAAGCTGGATATTATTATTCAGTTTTTGACGGAGGCGATTACGCTGACGGCGATTGGTGGAATTTTGGGTATTTCTATTGGTTGGATGATCAGCCAGGCCTGCCGGTTGGTGTTCCCGGCGTTGCCGACGGCGGTGCCTTTGTGGGCTGTGGCGGCGGGGTTTGCGGTGTCGGTGGGGGTTGGGGTGTTTTTTGGAATTTGGCCGGCGAATAAGGCGGCGCAGTTGGACCCGGTGGAAGCGCTGCGGTATGAGTAGATTTCAAGTTTAGCTGGACCGGGATTCTTCGTGTCCTTCCGGTAAGTGTGCGTGACTGGATATCCCCATAGCTGAGGTCTTACCCACTTATGGCGGATTCATCAGGGACCTAACGGGAGGATGTAGAGCAATCAGCTTGACGGGGGGCAAACGACTATGCTCATGCACTTCAGCAGAACTAGCTTTGCCGTATTTCCAGGCACCACAGCCAGGACATCCAAATCGGAAGTTTCGCGTGAGAAGCCATAGTATTGGCTTACTACAAAACCGCCGATGCAATGGAAGTCTGTTGGTTCGTCAAGCGCCTCGTCCAGAGCTGTAATAAACCCAAACCACGGCTGGGCTGGACAGTCAGGCGGCATTGACAATATCCTCTGCCTGGAAACGCGTCAAAATATTCCAATGCTCCGCGAGCGGTGTGCGATTTATCCGCATCCAATCCCTAGTTGCGGCAGGCATTGAATCCCAACAAAGTGTGGTTTCCTGCAGTAGTCGTGCCTCTTCCAACTCGTGAATTGCAGACAAGATCCCAGGCGCCTCAACGTTCGATGATTGCAGTATGAACCCCAAACGGTTCTGCAGGTTTTGAAGCTTCCCCTGCCGCACCAGCCAATTGAGTGGCACATGACTGACACACTGCCCGATTAGCCAGGGAAGAGCTTCAAGCACCCGGGAATCTGCATTTGGTTCAGCAAGAACCGATATCAATAGGACGTCCGCAGTTAGTTTCGTACGGGGCCTTGCGATATGAGAAAAGCCCGGATATCCAAGTGCGCTCAACTGCGCACGAAACTTCTCAGACTTTAAGGCAGTACGGTCAGCGGCTGACGTTTTCATTCGGTGCAGTAGCGCAGTTGTCAGTGGCCGCATCCCTTTTTCGAGTAGCGACAGATATGGCTGCGAGACACCAAGCACGGATGCTGCATCAACCTGAGTTAGGCCTTTTCGTTTTCGCCATTGCCGTAGATTTGCCATTACATCTGCATCTTATCATGTAATATTACAAATGGTTCGCACCGCTTGCTGGCGCGGCTGGCGCGGCTGGCTCGGCTGGCGCGGCTCGGCAGCTTAGCTTTAAAGGGATTCTATACTGGTGCGTCTCCCATAAGGTACTCCACCGCCGCGCCTAAGCTGTAAACCAACTTCGTTGACGGCATGGGTTCCAGCCGCTTCAATGTGCGGTCCATGTCCCCCTTCGCGCCCCACGTGCCAATTAGAATCCTGCAATCGGGGCATCTTGCGCGAAGCTGGCGCGCTAGAAGTTTCGCCTCAGCCAAATTGTACGGAGGCACAGCGGAGATGCAAAGTACGTCTTTGGTGGTTGGCTTCACTATTCCCAGCATGCTTTCAAACGATGAACTGAGTGGGAATGCGATGGTTCCAATACCGGCCTCCCCCATGAGTTGGGAAAGCATCGACGCGGCCATCTCGTCGGCTTCGTCATGCGCAGGGAAACACAGAACTCGCCCTTTTTCCGCTGCCGCAGTTACGTTAATTTCCGGCAACGGGAGAATTATTTGCTGCGCTCTGTCGGCACAATCGGCCAGGATATCTCGGATATTCAAATGGATGAACTGTTCATGCTCGGAATCCAATACCCCCTTTGTGCCGGTCTTGTTCGGCCATGGAAAGTGCTGGTATCAGAACTTCATCGAACAACTCTACTGTGGCGTGCTGGCTGCGATAAGTATCCACAACTGTGCGGGCTTCCTGATCGTCCATTGCAAGCAGCCGCTGGTAGAATTGCTCTGGCGGTTCCAACGCCGATTCATCACCAAGCAGTATGTGCAGGAACGACAAATGCGGAACGTGTCTGCCCAGTACGACGACGCAAACTGTAAGAGGTGTGGATAAAATCATCCCAGCGGGTCCCCATAAAGTGGCCCAAAATACCGTTGTCAGTAATAATGCCAGGGAAGAAATTCCAGTGTGCGATCCGTAAAGCCAAGGCTCCAGGAAGTTACCCGTAACCAGTTCCAGACTGCTGTAGAGCGACAGCACCAGTAGAGGCTTCATCCAACCATCAAACACGGCAAGCGACAACAGAAGCGGAAGCAATCCAGCGACGAAAGCGCCAACATATGGAATGATCCGCAGTAGCGCCGCAATCGTTCCCCACAAAGCAGCATAGGGAACACCGATCACATACAATCCGATGCCGCAAAGAATTCCAAACCCTGAATTGACGAGGAATTGAAGCACCAAATAACGGCTGACGCGGAAGGTGGCGTCGTCCAGTGCCTGTGTCATCAAGTGGATGCGGTCGAAACCGGCCAGGCGGAAGAGCCGGCTTCGCAAGTCCGATTCTTCAACCAACAGAAATATCGTGGATACCAGTACAATGGCCAGCGTTGCCAGTGGAGACAGGAACGGTTCTACCATGCCACGCAGGTAGGCAATCGCATTGGGAGGGGATTCAATCATTTGCACCGGCAGTGGATTGGCCGCAGTGTTGAGCCTTGGAGCCGTCCTTCCCGGGGCTGTTAGTGGTGGCGCAGGCTCCGTCGCCTCAGTCAGTTCTTTTTGTAGATCCTTCACATTCTGCGCGGCACGTCCAAGTGAGCTGTCATGAGGAGATCTGATAGCCAGCGATTTTTTGTGGATCGTTGCCCGATAAGTAGGTAAATCTTTCATCACCTGCATCAACTGGTTGAAAATCACATAGCTGATCGCACCCATTGTGATTATTGCGACAACCATCATGAACAGCACTGCGGGTATACGCCGGACGTGGTGCCTCTGCAGCCAGTTCACTGGGGGGACAAGATCAACGCAAGAGTGATGGCAAAAGCAAGCGGGATGAATGTGTCTCTAGCAA
The DNA here is from genome assembly GCA_038220135.1 of Bryobacterales bacterium. Classification (GTDB taxonomy): domain Bacteria; phylum Acidobacteriota; class Terriglobia; order Bryobacterales; family Bryobacteraceae; genus JANXSF01. The sequence continues at coordinate 4,643 of JBBRJC010000153.1, forward strand.
AGTAGAGAAGGGCTATCACGCCGGCCAGCACCGCTGCAATTTGAAAAGTCGACCAATTGTACGACTTATGGGTTCTCGTCACGGCTGCATCTGTATCGGGAAAACGGGAATGTGCACCATTTGGGTGCAGCACGTTTAGGGCCGTTTGCTCTACTTGCCATGCGCCAGCGTCCAACTCAAACCCACCAACACCTGATGATCCACCACACCCGATCCGAGCCCGATATGTTGCCCCGATAAATCCACGCTAAACCGGTCGGTAATCTGATATTCAAGTCCTTCCAGGAGGGTGTAGAATTTGTCGGCACCAGTCTGCTTCTCCGCTGTCACGTTGCCGTGTGCGGTAAACTTGCTTCGAATCCCCTCTTTACCGAACTTGCGGCCAAACCCAAATCCTACATCCCAAATTCCCGCCGGGTTGGAATCGGTTGGTCGCGTTGCACCGGTCCACGTCATGGTTGCCCCATAGTTACTCAACCCCTGATCGACTCGGGCAATTGCTGTCCCGCCCCCGCGATATCCGCCATCAATACCGCGCGTGATCGTTATGAACTGCGGCGCCAACGCCAAATTTACAGCGCCAACTTTCATGGCCGTTGTGCTCTGCAAGGTTACATGATCCGATACATGTGTCACCCGTTGCCCATCGCCTGTCAGGCTATCCACAACATCGCCGCTAACGCCCCATTCAGTATGGCCAAGGTAGAAATTTTCAGACTCGGGGGTAAACCGCAGCGTTGAAGGCATCGTGTAGCTGCCCATCGGCGTGAAGCCGCCCGTCACATCCAATTCAAACGTTCCTTTCGCTGCGATCAATGGGGAAATGCTCATGCGCCGGCGCGTTGACAGGGACGAACCTTGCCGAGAACCTGTCCTTCGACCGATCCTGAAAATTCGCGCCTCACAAAGTGATGGCAAAATAAGCAACGCAACACCGGTTATAAACGTCCCAATTCGCATAACCATCAGTCTAGCGCCGCACCCGTGAAGCTAGAATGAGAAAGAGTACATCATGCGCTTAGCCTTCCCTCTGCTTGCTTGCTGCGTTGCTATAACCGGCTCGCTTTTCGGCCAATCCCTCAAAGACTTTGAGAAGAACGTGACTGAATTCACGCTTCCCAACGGCATGCACTTCATTGTGCTGGAACGCCATCAGGCACCCGTTGCCAGTTTCTATATGCACATCAATTCCGGGTCTGTGAATGATACCGGTGGCCGCACTGGCATGGCCCATATGTTTGAACACATGATCGGCAAAGGCACTTCAACCGTTGGGTCGAAGAACTGGCCTGAAGAGCAGAAAGCTCTTGCCGCAGTGGAAGTGGCTTATGACAAATTGGAAGATGAACGCCGCAAAGGCCCGCGTGCCGACAAAGCTCAAATCGAGCGCTTTGAAACCACACGCAACAAAGCCATTGAAAAGGCGAATTCTTATGTTGAGCAAAATGCTTTTGTTCGCATGATCGAGGATAACGGTGCGGTAGGGTTCAATGCCAGTACTGGTATGGACTACACCAACTATTTCTACAGCCTGCCCTCAAACCGTTCTGAGCTATGGTTTCTGCTGCAGTCTGACTGGGTGAAGCGTCCCATTTTTCGTGAGTTCTATAAAGAGCGCGACGTTGTGCGGGAAGAGCGCAAAATGCGCATGGAATCCACGCCTATCGGCAAGCTGATTGATGCCGCTGTTACCACCGCCTTCAGTGCCCATCCGTATCGCGTTGGCGGGGCCGGTTGGGCCAGCGACATTCTCAACTTGCGCGCTAAAGATGCCGATGCTTTTTGGAAGGAACATTATGCCCCTGGTAATATCACAGTTTCGATTGCCGGCGATGTGAAAGCGGCCAACATAAAAGCGATGGCGCAGAAGTATTTTGGCGAAATGAGAGCAGGTCCCAGCCCGACGCGCGTAATCACCGAAGAGCCGGAACAATTGGGTGAAAAGCGAGTGAAGGTTGAAGATGCCAGCCAGCCGTTTCTGTTGGTGGCATATAAGCGTCCGGCAGAAAGTCACCCCGACGATACTGCTTTTGACGTGCTCAACGGCGTGCTTTCCGAAGGCCGTACCAGCATCATCTATAAGGAACTTGTGCGCGACAAACAACTGGCGCTGCAAGCGCAAACTATCCCCAGTTTTCCGGCTAGCCGCTACCCCAATTTATTCATCTTCTTCACTGTACCCAACCAGGGCAAAACCATTGAAGAAAACGAAAAGGCGTGGTATGAAATTGCCGAACGGATGAAGAACACACTGGTTGACGAAACAACTTTGCAGCGTGTCAAAACCACCATGCGCGCAGGGCTTATTTATCGTTTAGATGACAACGCCGGTCTTGCTCAGCAACTGGCATCCAACTACGCAACCTATGGCGACTGGCGCAAGATGTTCACTGAAATTGAAGAGATTAACAAGGTGACCGCAGCCGATGTGCAACGGGTGGCCAAGACTTACCTGGTTGAAAAATCGCGCACCGTTGTTTGGATTGCACCACCGCCTGTAAAGGCAGAAGCCGTTAAAGGAGACAAGCAATAAATGAAGACCGCATTGCTTACCCTCGCCCTCACCGGCATGCTGTACAGCCAGCCGGCAAACTTGAAATTTCCGCCGCTCGGCAAAATCACGAAGCCTGATGTGCAGGTGACTACGCTGCCCAATGGCGTCAAGCTCTACCTGATGGAAAACCACAACCTGCCGCTGGTTTCCGGTACCGCTATCATTCGCACGGGTAGTTTATTGGAACCGCAAAACAAACTTGGTGTTGCTGGGATGACTGGCGAAATCATGCGCAGCGGTGGTACGAAATCGAAGACCGGCGAACAGCTTGATGAGCAACTGGAAAATATCGCGGCAAGTGTTGAAACCTCCATTGAAGATACTGAAGCTGTGGTTCGCTTTTCGGCGCTCAAGGAAAATACAGACACTGTGCTTGCCCTCTTCAAAGACGTGATGTTGAACCCGGAATTCCGGCAGGAAAAGATCGACCTGTTGAAAAACCAGTTCCGCGGTGTGATTGCGCGTAGAAATGATGATGCCGATGGCATCGCTTCCAGAGAGTTGGAGGAGACCGTTTTTGGGCGGGACACCGTCTTCGGGCGGCGCATGGAATACGAACATCTGGATGCCATTTCCCGACAGGATCTAATCGCTTTCCACTCCCGTTACTTCTTTCCGGCGAACACCATCATCATTGTGCAAGGCGATTTTTCCGCAGCAGAAATGAAGGCGAAACTGGAGGGTCTGTTTGCCGATTGGACTGTGAAGCGCGATCCGGTTCCTGCATTTCCTACGGTTGATAAAACCAAGATCAAACCCGGTGTCTACGTTGCTAATAAGGACAACGTGCAGCAGACGTTCTTTGAAATCGGCC
>JBBRJC010000154.1:0-7990 GCA_038220135.1 Bryobacterales bacterium
CCGACAGCATCGCGGTAGGCTGCCGTGACTGCGGCGTGGCCCCACGGAATGGTCACAAAAACGCCAATGACGCAGGCAAGCGCCCCAGCTACATTGAGTAAGACGAGCGCAAGCAGAAAGATGGTGTACCCGAAGTAGTCCTTCTTAACCACTTCATGGCTAGCCATCATTGCATCCCAAAAGGCCATTTTCTTATCGAAGATGAAATGGAAAGTGAACATAAAGGCAGCCATAGCCACCAGCCCCGGGATAATGCACAACAGGCTTCCGATGAACACAAAGGCACTGATGACGATCGATGCAAGCAGACCATCCAGCCAAAACTTGAGCCCTTTGAACAGGTCGCCGATGTCGACGGTATTGCGCACCATCTTACGGGTAAGCAGGATAAATGTGCCGATGGCCATTGCTCCGGTAAGGATGCCGAAGGTAATGTTGGCAACCACGGCACCCAGAATCGTGACCAATGCGAGCATCAGAACCTGGCCAGACATAATTTGCCAGCCATCGGAGATCCACTTTCCCGTTTGCGCGCCTGACGGACGCTGAATGTAGGGTGGCGGGACAACCACATAAGATGGTTGAGGCGGAGGAGGTTGTGGAATATCTTGTGGAGGTGGTGGTTGTGGATCGGGCTCCTGAGATCTGCCACAGCTAGGGCAGAATTTGACACTGGCGTCCATCGCCGTACCGCAAAATTGACAGAACATTCTTGTAGGGCTCCCTCGTAAATACCTGAAGTTGCAACTATAACCGCATGTGAAGCGGAGGTCAAACGATTTTCTTCTGCGGCGGTTGCCCGTAACGGAATTTGGCGTGGTAATATAGAAATTGTTGGCACGCCAACGGCCAGCAACCCACCGCAAAAGTGGACGCGTAGCTCAACTGGCAGAGCAACTGACTCTTAATCAGTAGGTTGACAGTTCGATTCTGTCCGCGTTCACCAAAATCTTTTAAAATCCCAAGTTTCTATGTTCAACCATTAGTAGCCCGTCATCGGACTGCGCGCATAAATATTTTTATAACCGTTCTTTTTCTTTGAAAAGGAGAGAAAATAAGTACTCCTTGGCGACGTCTGAATCGCGAGTCACCTCCCATGAGACGAAGGCAGAATTGGCCAAGTTGACATGTGCTACGGCATCTGCCGGGTCTAATTCATATTCAAGGTTGTAGTCAGCATCATGCCGAGCCTGCTGCAAGATAATAAACGACTGAGCCACCTTCTTCAGTTCCATGCGGCAAAGGGCTCCACGCGAGTTCAAATCGCGGAGATCAAGTTCAGCTTCCATGCTCTTGATGGTCGCCCCAGACACCTTTTTCATTCGTTCATGTTCGAAAATTCTAGCCATTCGAGCCTGATGAAGTGGCTCGCTCCACTTCAGGACAGTCGCCCGAATGAGGAGGTGGAAGAGGCCATAGTAGGCGGTAGAAATCGCCCTGCGAACGTTAGCTTGGTTTGGCGGAAGGGTCAGCAGAAACTTGGCCTGCTCAAGCAGTTCCTCAGGTAACTTACCGACTATTCTCTTGATTGCTCACAAAGTTGAGATACGAGTGCAGTCCGAGTTCCTCACTGCGGACAACCCGGAGGAGTTCCGTGGCGATCTCCTCGGAAAGGCGAGTGATTGTTGCAGCAGTTGGCGTATTCCTTTTGAGAACTACCTTGATGAAAAGCGAGTAGTCGCCGCTCCAATCCTCGGCGAAGTGATGAACGATTCGGGCTATCTCGGGCTCATTGGCGAAAAGCACCTGAAGCTGTTTAACTCTTTCCCGGATTTCATCCTGCACCACCAACCCTGCTGCGACAGTTGACATCGTAATTTACCTGCCTCAATAATAGCGCGGAATAAGAACCCTCTATTCAACTGATCAAAGGGCAGGTTCCTCAATTAAACCCAAACGCGATTTGTGCAACGTAAATGTCACGACTCCCGAATGTTCGGCGATTCCCATTTGGGCTCGAAATCGGGTTTAGAAAAAATCTATCGGAGTATATAGAAATTGCCGTTGGACTAAACTCCTAAGCAAACAAGCCACCGAGTCAAAGCCGCTGTGTAAAATTCCCCCATTTCCCCAATCTGCTATTTGGACAAACCACCATGACGTCTCGTCGGGTTACTGTAGAATCAAACTTAAGCGGCCCCTGAAGAAGTTGGTCTATCTGCATTCACCAATATCCTTTCAAATTTCTAATAGTTCACCGCAGGCCCCGCTTTATTGCTTTCTGAGCCATTCGACGCCAGAATGGCCCATCGCAACGGCCCTCGAAAATCGGTTCACACCCAATTGCAAAATATTTTCACCCCATCTAACCCATTCATCCCGTTACACTTCCCTCGTCCTCCTCTCTTCCCCCTCACCCAAAAATTAGGAAACGCCGTCCCAATAATGGTTCGAGGAAGCAAAACCAGTGAAAAGCTCGAAGCAAAAAGTCACGCCCCCGTCCCAGCTCGACCGCATGTTCCAGGTCGCCACCCGCGCCCCGCTCTCGCTATCACAACTCCTCCAACCCCACGCCCTCCTCCCCACTGGTAACTCCGTCCCCCTATCCTCGGAAGCCTATTACACCTGGATCTCATCCGCCCTCGACGCCAAAGGCATCCGCCCATCCGCCTCCCAACTCGGCCATCTGATCCGCCAACTCAACGGTCAGGCAACGAGCTCCCAGCGCTACGAAACCATCAACCTCCGTGTCGCCCACCCCGCCCCGCAGACTTATCTAATCGATCTCGCCAACCCCTCCTGCGAAGTAATCCACCTCTCGGCCGACGGCTGGAAAGTTACCACAGATTTCGACACCCGCTTCAACCGGCCAGACCTCTCATCCCCCTTCTATCCCCCTGTAAAAGTAAAAACCAAACTCACGCAAGCCCTCCGAGACATCTTCCAACTTGACGACGCCAAATCGAAGATCCTGGCCACTTGGCTGGTAGATGCTTTTTTGCTCACCGAAATCCCGCCAGCCCTGATAATCACCGGCAAAGGCCGCCATGAAGCCGCCGGCAAAATCCGCAACTTCATCGATCCCATGGCCTGCGCTGTCCACGGCATGCCAATCAGCAAGCAGGCAATGGGGCGGCTGGCAATTACAAACCGGGTTATGGCTGTGGGCGTTGGCAATAATATGTCCCAGGCAAAGATCGATCAACTCAACGAACTGCGCACAGGCATGCTGGTCGAACTGAAACAAGTTGGCCGCAACAACGAGACAATCACCGGACTCATTCGACGGCCAATCATAGTAACGGCCGAACAGGCACTGCAAATTCATGATGGCCAGATCGAAATTGAAATCGACCAATTGGCAACAGTAGCAAGAAGTGAAATTCTGGCGGCAATACTCGATGCGGCAATAACTCAAATACGCGGATTACAGGAGCAGGAAGAAAGGCAGGTGTATCTGCAGCGCGCAGCGCCGGAAATACCTATCTCACCGCCACCTGAATTGGGTGAAAACGAAGGCCCCGCGCCGTAGAAATTACGGGAAGCGCCCCCAGCCCCACGGCGCAAGCAATGCAACCGAGTGGCGTAAGCTCTTTGACAATTGAATATTGAAAAAAAGGTCAGCAGCCCCAATGCCTGGTACTTGGAAGTCAGAAACCAGCGCGGTTACTTGAGAGCCGCGCTGAGAATCTGATCTTCAACTTACTCCGAGCCATGGATCGGCACGGCGGGCCTCCAGTTGGCCACTTAGATTTAGATAATGGTCGTTCGTCGCACTAACCAAGGCGTTCCAATACAACTTGCCATCTGACGCAAGCAATTGCCTTAAAATTAAACGAGTAAAAGAAAGGAAAAAAGGTATGGCGGAGGAAGAGGGATTCGAACCCCCGGAACCCGTTAAGGTTCAACGGTTTTCAAGACCGCCGCGTTCAACCGCTCTGCCATTCCTCCGGCTTAATCTATTTTAGCGCAACACGCTGGCGATATGCCCGGCTCCCTTCCAACTCCTGCCGGTACTCCTCAATATCAACATCGCGCTCACTGCAAATGAGCATCAAAGCCCCGTCATCTTTGAAGTTGCCATCCCATTCCATCAACTGCTCATCACTCCAATCCTCTCGGTATTGCTGCAGCTTCGCGTCGTCCATTCGGTCGAAATAGGCGCGCAGGTTTACGCTGCTTTCGTCGTGCAATCCGAGGTAGGGTTCTTGCTCGAAATTCCAGATTGGCTGTTCCATAGATCGCAGAATATCAGATTAGGCTTCCATCCGGCGCGTTGTGGCGTTATAATTCCGCCAGAGCCTTATGCGAAGTATTATTCTTGCCCTCACAGCAACTGTAGTTGTTTCCGCCGCCACCAAGGGGCCCACCACCTACAACAAAGATGTTTTGCCCGTTCTACAAAAGAACTGCCAAAGCTGCCACCGGCCGGGGGAAGCTGCACCCATGTCTTTCCTTACTTACAAAGACACACGCCCCTGGGCCAAGGCTATCAAGCAATCAGTTTTGGCGAAAAAAATGCCACCCTGGTTTGCTGATCCGCACTATGGAAAGTTTGCCAATGAACGAAAGTTGAGCGAAACCGAACTGGGCACGCTAGTGGCCTGGGCCGACGGCGGTGCCATTGAAGGCAACCCTAAAGATGCACCCAAGCCGCTGACGTTTACCGAAGGCTGGAGCATCGGCAAGCCCGACGCCATCTTCGAAATGCCGTCTGAATTTGCTGTGCAAAAGACGGGCACCATTGAATACCACTACATCATTATTCCAACCAATTTTACGGAAGATAAGTGGGTGGAACGAGCCGAAGTGCGTCCTGGTGATCGTGCAGTTGTGCATCACGTGATTGCGTTCATCCGGCCGGCCGGTTCAAAGTGGATGGCAGATCAGCCGGTGGGCGTCCCATTTGTACCAAAGCGTGATACGCGGGCGCGCAGCAACGCAAATTCGGAATCCGGTCTTGGGGCCACAACGGAAATGTTGATCGGCTATGCGCCAGGGTTGCAGGCCAGCGTGTTTGAACCTGGGCAAGCCAAGCTACTCCCCAAAGGTGCCGATCTTGTTTTGCAGCTTCATTACACATCCAATGGCAATGAAAGCAAGGATCGCAGCAAGGTTGGCGTGATGTTTGCAAAGGGTCCGGTGAAGCAGCGCATTCTTACGATCAACGCAACACAGGCGCGCTTTGCAATTCCAGCCGGTGATGGCAATTACGAAGTGAAGGCTGAGATGACATTGAAGGCTCCGGCTTCGTTGATCTCGCTGATGCCGCACATGCACATGCGTGGGAAGGATTTTAAGTACACTGCGGTTTATCCGACAGGGGAGCGTGAGGTGCTGCTAAGCGTACCTAAGTATGCCTTCGCCTGGCAGCTTTGGTATGCCGAAGAGACTGCGAAATTGTTGCCAACCGGAACGCGGATTGAATGCGTAGCACACTTCGATAATTCTGCCAACAACCCAACTAATCCAGATCCAACGAAGGAAGTTCGTTGGGGCGATCAGAGCTGGGAAGAGATGATGATTGGTTGGATGGATGTGGCGATCGATGCCAAATCGGATCCGCTTGATCTCTACCGCGAGAAGAAGAAAGACGTGGCTCAGCGATAGCTGACCAAATCCGCAGGCAGGTGCGGAGTCGCATTAAATTGATCCAGACTGGCGTGTCCGCGAGAATAAAGAAACTCAGTAATGGATGAGTTGCGGACGCGCCAATTTATTTCCAGCGCCATTGGCCGGGGCGCTTGAATAATGCTTTGCACAGCCGTTCCAATCACCCCGCCTGAAGTAAATACTGCCACCTTCTGACTACTGCCAGTCGCGTTGATGACCGCGGCCAGGGCTGCTTCAACTCTCGAGAAAAATGCTGTGGCTGATTCAACCGATTCCAGAGCATGCTCACCGCTGAACCAGGCGTTCATTAGTGGTTCAAACATGCGTTGGAAATACTTGTTGCGGTCTTCCGCATGACGGTTATCCAAATAGGCTTGGCGCAGCGCAGCATATTCCGGGTTGCTTGCTGCCAGCGCGTCACTCAGGTGCGTTGTTACGCCATTGGCATCGTATTCGTTGAAGGCGGCGTTTTCTTCCAGTGGCGGGCATCCCGGCAGCGCTTCCATCACAATTTGAGCCGTATGCCGCTGCCGTTGCAAGGTGCCGCAAAGGATGCGGTCAAACTTCGCATTGCGGCGTGCTAAGTAGTCGCCCAAGTGCTGGGCTTGTTGTTCGCCCAAAGTCGTTAGGCGGTCTGAGTTTTTGGCAAACGCTGCAGCTTGGCCGTGACGAATGAGCGTGAGCGTACTCATTGGCGTGCAGCAGGATCAACGCTCGATTGCAACCGCCGCATACCACGAATCCAGCGGTCGTAATCGTTCGCCTTCCGGCGGAAATATTCCAGTACATCGGGATGAGGAAGGATTAGAAATTGCTCTGCATCCAGACCCTTGATGACAGCCTCAGCAGCCTCTTCGGCAGAGACAGAGCCAGCTTTGAGAAAGGATTCACGATCACCTTCTTCGCCCAGCAGCATCCGAGTGCGCACGCCCTGCGGGCAAAGGCAGGAGACTTTCAAACCGCGGTCGCCATAGGTGATGGAGAGCCATTCTGCGAACGCTACGGCAGCATGTTTGGTAACGGCATAAGGCGCGGAACCGATCTGGCTGAGCAGGCCTGCGGCAGATGCAGTGGAAAGAAAATAGCCACCACCACGGGCGACCATTCCTGGTACCACAGCACGCGAAGCATAGATGTGGGCCTTCACGTTGATGCCCCAAATCCGCTCCCACTCTTCGTCGGGTGTCTCTTCGCCACCGTGGGTAAAAATGCCGGCGTTGGCGCAAAACAGATCGATCGGGCCATTACGTTCTTCGGCCTCGCGCACCAGGGCTTGTACATCTGATTCACGCGCGACGTCTACAGCTTTTGCCCATCCTTTTACCAGTTGGGCCACTTCCTGCGCCCGATCAAATTCCAGATCAGCAACCGTAATTGCCCGCGTCCCTTCTTCGTGAAAGCGCAGGCACAGTGCACGACCAATGCCGTTAGCTCCGCCCGTCACCACAACATGCTTTCCGGCGAGCTTCATTTGTATTTGCTCATTTCCAGTTTTGCGATCGATTCCAAATGCACTTCGTCCGGGCCATCAGCCAGCCGTAACGTGCGGGAATTGGCCCAGGCACCTGCGAGGAAAGTATCTTCGCAAACGCCCATTGCTCCGTGTACCTGAACGGCACGGTCAATGACGTTTAGCGCGACGTTGGGAGCAAGAACTTTAATGGCAGCGATCTCTGCGCGGGCAGCCTTGTTGCCAACGGTGTCCATCATGTAAGCGGCTTTGAGCGTCAGCAAACGAGCCTGTTCAATCTCCATGCGTGACTGTGCGATATCGGCTCGTACTGTTCCCATCTCAGAAATCTTCCGGCCAAAAGTGACACGGGCATTGGCACGCAGGCACATCAGTTTTAGAGCCCTTTCGGCCACACCAATCAGGCGCATACAGTGGTGAATGCGGCCTGGGCCAAGGCGGCCTTGGGCGATTTCAAATCCACGTCCTTCGCCCAGCAGAATGTTCGAAGCCGGCACGCGAACGTTTTCAAACCACACCTCGCCATGGCCATGTGGTGCGTGATCGTAGCCGTAGACGTTAAGCATTCTTTTGATGATTACGCCGGGAGCATCCATTGGCACCAAAATCATAGATTGCTGTTTATGTTTTTGAGCCGTGGGGTCAGTTTTGCCCATGAAAATGGAAATTTTACAGCGCGGATCGCCAGCACCGGAGCTCCACCATTTGTGGCCGTTGATCACATAGTCGCCACCATCAAGGACAATGCTCGATTGGATGTTGGTGGCGTCGGAGGAAGCAACATCGGGTTCGGTCATCGAAAAGCAGGAACGGATTTCGCCACGCAGCAGCGGTTCCAACCACTTTGCTTTGTGTTCAGCAGTGCCGTAGCGCGTGAGCACTTCCATGTTGCCGGTGTCTGGTGCGGAACAGTTAAATACTTCAGGAGCCCAGTGGACCGCCCCCATGATTTCGCAAAGCGGTGCG
>JBBRJC010000155.1:0-7975 GCA_038220135.1 Bryobacterales bacterium
CGCATATTCCTCCTTTGGAACCGGGGTCGTTGGGGCTGCTGTACACTTCGCTCGACTGATACTTTCCTTCGTCAAACTTCTTACGGATCCACTCGTCGTGAATGTGGACTTTGCCGGGATTGTCGAGCACTCCCTCTGCCATGGGCGGAGGAATGAAGCATAAGCCTTCGCGATCGCCGAAGACCAGATCAATTGGCATCTCGGTGCGTACTCCTTTGCCACCATGAAATCTTAATTTCACCGGACGGAACATCATTTAGTAAACAATGAAACGTACCGCCTTGCCGCCGCCGCACCAACGCCAACCATGACAAGCCCAGATTTTCACGGTCATCGCAATTTGCAAGGTCCGTTGCACCCTGCGCCCGAAAGGGACGAATCACATACATCGGGTGAGCATCAACAAACAGCACAAACGCCACTACCATGCCCAGCGTCAGCCAAAGTGTCCGGTTGGAATTGAACATACGAGTAACTATCGCACCCGCTGGGCCGTTGCCAAGCGTTACACTAGACTACTTGCGCCGCCTCTCCATTTGGATCCCTGCCGTCACTATGATGCTGATGTCTCTCATCAGCTACATCGACCGCAACACACTCGCCGTTTTGGCGCCCACCATTCTTGAGGAAATGAAGCTTTCCACTGAACAATACGGCTTCATCGTATCCGCGTTTTCTATCTTGTACATGTTGGGTAATCCAATCTGGGGCCGTTGGCTGGACCGCTTTGGCCTGCGTTGGGGCATGACCGCCGCCGTCGGCTTCTGGACGCTTTCCTCCATCGCCCACGCTTTCACTACCGGCTTCTGGAGCTTCGGCCTGGCTCGCGCCGCACTAGGCTTTGGCGAGGGTGCTACCTTTCCGGGCGGCTACCGTACTGTAGTCGAAACGCTCCCCCCAAAGAACCGCTCCAGAGGCGTTGCCGTTGCCTATTCCGGTGGTTCACTCGGCGCCATCGTCACGCCACTGATCGTGATCCCCATTGCCGCAGTCTGGGGCTGGCGCGGAGCCTTCTGGTTCACTGGCATCATCGGCGTCGCCTGGCTCATCCTTTGGAATTTCGTGAACCGGCTGCCTGCAATGCGTACCGCGCCGCCAGTTCCAGCCAAGCCCGTCGCACTGCCTCATATCACCGATCCGCGCCTGTGGAGCTTCATCTTCTCCTATGCCTTCGGCGCTTTCCCGCTGGGCTTCGTTTTGTACACCGCCGCGCTTTATTTGAAAACTCTCGGTCTGACACAATCGGAAATGGGCAAGCTACTTTGGATTCCGCCACTGGGCTGGGAGGTGGGCTATTTCTTTTGGGGTTGGGTTACTGATCGCACCGTTCACAGCAGGCCCGATCCTCTACCGGTCTACCGCCGCTTGTTCACCATTCTAACTATCATGAGTCTGCCCCTCGCCTTCGCTACGGAAATGAAAGCGCTTCCGATGTTGATGACTGAACTGTTCCTTGCTATGTTTGTCACCGCCGGTTTCGTCATCATCGGCGTCAGCTACGCCACCAGCATTTTCACTACCGAACACGCAGGTTTTATTGCCGGTCTTGGTGCCGGGTCCTGGTCTGGTATTGTGGCTTTGCTGATGCCGTTTCTAGGACGCTTGTTTGATCAGCATAACTACACACTTGCATTTCAACTTGCCACGGCAATTCCGGTGGCCGGTTACTTTGCGTGGCTTTTCACAAGCCGGAAACGGTCTACCTGACGATGGTTGGTATTTTAGTTCACGGCAACAATCACTTCATCGTTCGTGGCCCATTGCCTTCGCCAACCCGCGTACAGCAATTGGTGCAGCATTGGTCAATCATCAACATTGCCGTCAGCACTCCAACTGCTCTTGAAAAGTGGACTATCAGTACCAAAGAATTTCGTGAGAACCTGGAATGGGCAGTGCTGTGCGACGGTGATGGTGCCGCGCAGCAGGCAGTCACCCAATTGCTGGAAGAATTAGAAGCGCGCGGCATCACAATACATCGCGCAACGGAATATTGGCTGGGAGAAGAGTAAATGAGTTTGACGCCCGAAGTTCTATATTTAGGCTTCCTTTGGTATGTTGTTTTTCTGTTCTCCACTGTTTGTCACGAAGCGGCACACGCCTGGATGGCGCAGCGCCTTGGCGATTCCACAGCCTACCTTGGCGGACAAGCTTCGCTGAATCCTGTGCCGCACATGCAACGCGAACCGGTGGGTATGATTTTGATTCCCTGGGTAAGTTATTTGCTGGGTGGATGGATGATGGGTTGGGCGAGCGTTCCGATGGATCCGCACTGGATTATGCGTCATCCCAAAAAGGGATCATGGGTCTCTATTGCCGGCCCGCTCGCTAACTTCTCCCTGGCAATTATTACGGCAATTGTGATTCGCATTTGCGTTCTCGGCGGTGTGTTGCAACTGCCGCGCACGCTCTCCTGGGAAGCGGTGATTGCCGGTGCAACGCCTGCTACAGAAGGCCTGGCCACATTCTTAAGTCTTATGTTCAGCCTCAATCTCTTGCTGGGCTTGTTCAACTTAGTGCCGGTTCCGCCGCTGGACGGCTATTCTTCGCTGGGCTTGATTCTTTCTGAAAGTGCTGCTGCCAAGTTACAGGAGTGGCGCATGGAATATTCCCGATTCTCGTTTCTTGGCATCTTAATCGCTTGGCGTTTATTTGACGTAGTTGGGTTTGAGGTTTTCTGGAAGTTAGCTATACTCTTGCTCTACAAATAGATGGCAACATACTTTGGCCTCGAGAGCACCGGTTATCATAAATAACTGAAAATAATAATTACTCACAACTTACCGCATTGCGTCGATAAGCAAATTCAGGCGAACGTTGGAGCGCCTCGGTAGATGCGAATCGAAACAAAGATAATTTATGCGGCAACCGCCAGCGTGCTGATTTGTGCAGTCTGCGGCATCCTTGTGCAGCGCAACGTCGTTCATCGACAAGGCATTGAACTGATCAAAGGAACAATGCAAACCGCAATTGCAGAGGCTGAGAACGTCCGGGAATCAATTTCCGGCCTTCGCAGAAGCGGTGCCTTCGACGAAGCCCGCATCAAGCAAGAGGCTTCCAAAGTTGCCGACTTCAGAACAACTGCCTTCTATCAGACCGTGCCCGTTGTGGCCGCCTGGCAGGCCATTGAACGTGTTGCTAAGGAACAGAATTTCCAGTTTCGAGTTCCCAAGTTTCAAGCACGTAATCCAAAAAACGAACCAACGCCAGCTGAAGCTCAAATTTTGAAAACGTTGGAAAACACTGGCCAGTCTGAATATTTCGAAGTGGATTCCGTCAACAATCGCATGGTCTATGCAAGACCCATTCGTCTAACAACCGATTGCCTGGTTTGTCATGGTGACCCAAAGACGAGCATTTCCGGAAACGGTAAAGATTCTCTCGGTTTTGCCATGGAAAACTGGAAGACCGGGGAAATACATGGCGCCTTTGTTTTAGAAACCACGCTTGCCCGGGTGGATGAAGTAGCTAATAAGGCAACCATTACCACTCTGTGTTGGACTTTGCCGATAGTGGTTCTCATCTGTGTAACTTTCGCGTGGCTTGTCCGTTCGAGTGTTCTCAAACCCATGCTTTCCGTTATGGAAAGCCTGGAATCCGTCAGTGGTGCTGTGGTGTCTACATCCAATGCCATGGCATCGTCCAGCCAAAACCTATCGTCGGGTGCACAACAGCAAGCCGCGTCGCTTGAAGAGACCAGTGCCGTGCTTGTGGAAATGGGTGCCTCGGTCAGCTCCAATTCAACCAAAGCTATGGAAGCAAGATCACTCTCTACAGAAAGTAGCAAGCTAGGCCAAGCTAGTTCAGACGATATGGGCCGGCTGGTGACATCCATTGTGGAAATTCAAACGTCATCGAAAGGTATCAGCAAGATAATCCAGCGTGTTGACGAGATCGCTTTTCAAACGAATATGCTCGCACTCAACGCAGCTGTTGAAGCGGCTCGCGCAGGGGAGTCTGGCGCAGGCTTTGCGGTTGTCGCCGAAGAAGTCCGGGCGCTTGCATTGCGCTCCACCACGGCAGCAAGAGAGACGGCTGAATTGATTGAACAGGCTGTTCAAAAAGCCAATCGCGGGGTATCGATGAGCAATGACGTTCAAGTGAGTCTTTCTGCCATGGCTGATCACGCGCGCAGTGTCGACCATTTGATTAGCGAAATCGCCGTTACTTCAGAAGAGCAGGCAGAAGGCATCCGGCAGGTGAACATTGCGATGGCTCAGTTGAACAAGATCACTCAGGATGTTGCTGGCCGCGCAACGGAAACCGCCGATGTTGGCGAAGGGATGAACGACCAATCTTCGAAGCTCAATGATGCAGTTGAGTCGCTACGTCAACTCATGCATGGATAACACCCAATGATCACGGGGCATGTTACCGCCAACCAGCCACGGCCACCGCATCTTCATACGATTGCGTTTGCACGTCCTCAAATCCCGCCTCAAGAAAATCCGCCTCCAGTTTTTTGGCGGTTTGCGGCCCCTGTGATTCAAGGCCCACCACGGCCATTCCGCCCGGCCGTAATACGCGCTTCATCTCCTTGAAGCCTGCCACCGGATCGCGTTCGTATTGGGCAACATCAATGGAAAATACCTTATCGAAATACGGATAAGCGAATGGCAGTTTAGTGGCCGGGCCAACGTGCAATTGCACCCGGCCGCTATCCAATGCCTTCTTGTTGCGCTTGGTCGCCTGGTGAAACATCGCCTCGGAATGGTCCACGCCGATGATCAACCCGGCCGTTACCTTACCCGCGACTTCGGCGATTGAAGTCCCGCTGCCAAAGCCCACTTCCAGCACATAATCGCCCGGTTGTAGATCCAGCCGCGAAACCACCCAGTCGCGACGGACAGGGTTCATGCGCGCCATGATATGGCCTGTAATCCAACCCAATGGGCCTCGTGGCATGGCAAGTTGGCGACGAACGAGTGAGATCAATTATGTCTTCCTGTTGATGTGATTCGGGTAAATCCTACTCGTCGAGCTATAAACTTTCACGACACAAAGATCGATTTAACAAGTAGTGACTATATTTCAGTGTATTCGATTAGGTTCGTTCTTCTCCGCGATGCTTTTGGCACAGGCACCGCCCACTAAGCCGTCTGATCTGAAGCCGGAGCCTCCAAAAGCTCCAGTTACGCCGGTCGTTCCGCCTGAAACTAAGCCCGTTGATGCAAAAAAACCGGAACAGCCAAAACCGGAGGCGTCTAAACCAGAGCCGCCCAAGCAGCCGCAAACCTTCGAATCGGCTCTCGTCAAGCAACGCGCCAGCATCAACAGACAGATCGAAACGCTAAAGAAGATGAATCCCGATGCCTTTCCTATCACCCGTCTCCCCGGTGAAGATCCGCCGCCAGCACTGCCGGCAACCGACCTTCCCAAGCAAGTTAGTTGCTTCGCCGTCCCCCGCGAAAGCATTGAACCTGTCGTCGACCGTGCCGCCTCCCGCGCCGGAGTTTCTCCGCAACTGGTCCGCGCGGTCATCATGCAGGAATCGGCTTTCAACCCTTGTGCCGTTTCTCCTAAAGGCGCACAGGGCTTAATGCAGCTCATGCCTGCGACTGCTCGCGACTTTGGCGTTTCCAACCCATTCGACCCGAAACAGAATGTGGAAGCCGGCGCCGGCCTGCTCCGTCAACTTCTCGACAAATACGGTGGAGATATCTCACTCGCCCTAAGTGCCTACAACGCTGGTTCATCCCGTGTCGACAAAACTGGAAAAGAGCCAGCAATTACTGAAACCATCAACTACGTTAGAAGCATTCAAAATATGCTCAACATCGAATAGCACGTGGACGCGGGTGGCACCACGGTTGGGTGCCCGCGTTGAACCACGGAGCCCACTCGGCCCCACACTCGCACGCGCCGCAGCCACCCCGACCGAATTCCACTCAGCTAATCGTTGCCAAATGGGACGACCTGAGTGAAGCAAATACCTACTTAGCTAAGGTCTACCGGGGGTATCCATGCGGAATACAAACAAGCGGCTCGGCCCGTCTTCGGGCAACAGATAAAGCCGGTCACCATAAACGGTCATTCCTTCGTTGGTATACCGCGAGTTCCGGTCCGTCTTACCTGCGGTCACGCGCTTTTCCAGCTGCAAAGTAGCCACTGATAACCAATCAATCGTGCCCGAATCTTTGTCCACAACCCCGCTTGCGACCAACTTGCCCCCACGCAATTTCATGTCCTGATAATGTGTCTTCTGCGGGTTTACGCGTTCCTCAATCAGCCCGCCTTTGGTATTCCAGGTATAGATCTTAAGCGCATCCCAATTGCCGCCATAAACCTCCCCTTCACCTGCAGCCACACATCCAACGTGATCATTCACCGCAAACCACGAGCGCAACTCCAGCGTCTCCTTATCCCTCTCTTCAATCACCGACCGGCCAACTCGCTTGTACTCGGCTACGGGCACCCACAAAGATTTTCCATCAATCGACATGCCACCCGGATGATAGACCTCGCCTTTAGAAACCTGCACGGTTTTCAGCATCTTCCCCGTCGCAATTTCAAAAATATGAATGTGCCCCGTGTTGGCTACCTTGTCTACCGACGAAACCCAAAGCCGTTTGCCATCGGTCTCAATCCCTTGCACATGCTTGAGCGGCGCAAGCAGCGGCACCACAGCCTCGGGCGCTCCAAAACTCTGTAACGTAATCACCAATTGTGCAAGAAAAATAGGCATGGCAGTTTTAGTGTACCCATGAAGTAGTCACTCGCGATACCATTAATCATGGCTACATTCCCAGAGATTGCCCAACAATTAAGAGCGACAATGCTCAATGCCGCTGACCGCATTCACGGTTGGGACGAAGACTATGTGGCGCAGAAATGGAGAGGTGGCGAAAGCTGGTCACGCAAAGAAATATTTGGCCATCTGGTAGACTCAGCGGCAAACAATCACCAACGCTTTATCCGCGCCTCAATTGCCGGGGAATATGCCGGTCCCAACTACCAGCAGGACGCGTGGATCGCAGCATGCGCCTACCAGGATTTCAACTGGGAAAAGCTCTAGTCTTTGTGGCTAAGCTACAACGCTTTAATCGCCCACGTCCTTGACTTGGCGGCGGGCCAAGTGGGAAGCTTGCGCACAAAGGCCGGAATCTTTCGACTGGTTCGAGACTAGGATTTCCAGTGCCTAGTAGGACTGGCAACTGAGGCAGACCGCCTGAAGGCCGGTCTAGGCACAATCATGCGAGCTTTCAAGGTTGTGCGGGATCACCCGGAATCGGAATCCGCCGTAGAGCTCTTGCTGCATCTTGCAGCCCAGTATTCTGCTGGCTCTTTAAGCGCGAAGCAGGTAGAACCCCTTGCAACTCTAACTTCAGTACCTGAAGATGATGAAGTCATCACCGATCCATTTGAGCTTCAAAAGCAGGCAGCAAAGCGTTGAGTCTGGCAAATCAGCCGGCGCGGCAGGATGAGTACCAGCGGTTCTTCGCTGAACTTGAGAGCCGGTTGGCGGCCATCTCGCACTCGGATGAAGCGGTTGACCTGATCGAATCTGCTGTCAGCGAACGCTTTAAAAAGACTGCGCAACGACAGATTGCGTTCGCGCAACCGGGCTGCATTTGTTTGGAGCCGATCACTTATGAAGATGCATTGGCGGACGGCAGAATCACCGCAGACGAGGACCGATTCTTCGTTCTTCAAGGCGATGTGATTACAACCGAGTCAGCCTAATTCTTTGCTGAGCGCGTGACTGGAAGGCGTACTACGCGGCTGCGTTCGCTATTCCGGCCTAGGCTCTTTCGCAATTTTAGTGCAGGCCATCAACGGCGGAATGACCGTAGCGGATGCAATGAGAGCCGGACACGGAAGCGTCACGAACGCGCCTTGATACAGCCGCCGGTTCTGGTGGCATGACTTAGCCGAAGGAGAACAGTATTCGCCGTAGATGCTTTAGGCACGGGTTTCGTCCCGATTACGCCTCGCAGGTATCCGCAAAATGGTGCGAGTTATCTCGATAAGAACCAAG
>JBBRJC010000156.1:0-7964 GCA_038220135.1 Bryobacterales bacterium
ACGAGGCGAAGCTTTGCGTCAAGTACAGTGGCGAGTGTGCCTTCTGAACCGACCATCATTTTGGCGAGGTTGACGGGCTTTGCTGGGTCCACAAATTCGTCGAGATTATAACCGCCGACACGACGTAGAATCTTCGGGTAGCGGATGTCAATTTCAGCGGCGTGTTGCCAGGCGAGGTTTAGTACAGTGCTGTAGATTGTGGCTTCAAGCGAATTGCCAGCGGGGATCTGGGCACGGGGGATTTCACGAAAACAGGCGATGGAACCGTCACTGAGGAGCACCGTTTGTTCCAGAACATGATCAATGGTTTTCCCGTAAAGCACCGAGCGTGCGCCGCTGGAATTGTTGGCCATCATTCCGCCGATGGTGGCGCGGCTGGCGGTGGAAATATCGGGTGCGAAGCGTAGGCCGTGCGGAGCAAGTTCGGCATTCAACTCATCCAGCACAATGCCTGGTTCAACACGCGCCCATTGTTCGGCAACGTTCACTTCAAGGACACGATTGAAGTACTTCGACAGATCGATTTGCAGACCTTCCCCGATGGCCTGGCCAGCTTGCGAGGTGCCGCCGCCACGGAGTGTAAAAGGGCAACGAAAGCTGCGGCAAACTTCGATGGCGTTGATTACATCTTCACGCGACTTTGGGATGACGACGCCGAAGGGAATGATTTGGTAGACGCTGGCGTCAGTGGAATAGAGGGCGCAGGAGATCTTGTCGAAGCGGACTTCGCCGGTAATGGCATCCTCAAGGGCGTGCTGAAATTTGTGGCGATCAACTTGGGCGATGTTGGCCTTGCCGGTGGAGAGTTGAACGAGGCTCAAGGCAACGACTCCTGAATGGCGGTGAGACCGGCGGCGAGTGCGTCAAGCCCAAGGGCGAGAGTATTACCACCACTTGCAAATGACACGCGGAGGGTGCCTTCCCCGCCCTGTCCATAGGCTGCGCCGTCAACGACAACAACACCATGATCGTGCATCAGGCGGCGGCGAATTTCCTTCGAGGGTAGACCCAGTTCGCGCACATCGGCCATGGCGAAAAATCCACCTTGCGGGGGGAGTGCCTGGACGCCGGGAATGGTGGCCAGGCGAGAAAGGACGGCGGTGCGGCGGCGCGAATATTCTTCCACCATTGTGACCACGGAATCTTGCGAGGCGGTGAGGGCTACAGCTGCTGCGTCCTGCACGAAGGTGGCAGGGCCGCGGCTGGATTGGGCAAGGGCAAGAAACATGGCGTCGATAATGCGCTTGGGGCCAGCGCAGTAGCCGACGCGCCACCCGGTCATCGAGTAGGTTTTTGAGAGGCTGTTAACGAGCACGGTGCGATCTCGCAGGAATGGTGCAGCAGTGAGCGGAGAGATATGGCGAGCGCTGGAATAGGTTATGGCTTCGTAGATTTCGTCGCTAATCAGGAAGAGATTATGGCGCTGGCAGAAGGTGGCGATGGTGAGTAGTTCATCGGCGGTGAAGACGGTGCCGACGGGGTTCCAGGGTGTGTTCAACAGAAGCACTTTGGAGGTGGGGGTGACGGCTGCTTCCAGCGCCTCTTCGGTGATAGTAAAGCGGCCTTTGTCAATCGTTGCCGGGACAGCGACGGCATGGCCTCCTGCAAGGCCGATGGGTGATTGATAGGCGTCGTAAATTGGGTCTGGCAGCAGGACGCCGTCGCCTGGATTTACCAGGGCCATGAGGGCGGTGAAGATGCCCAGTGTTGCTCCGGTGGTAACCAGAATTTCGGTGGCTGGATCAAAGGTGAGCTTGTTATCGCGGAGCAATTTTTCGGCGATGGCCTGGCGAAAAGCGATTTCCCCGCGATTGTCCGGGTAGCCGGTGCGACCATTGGCAAGAGCGCGGTTGGCGGCTTCAACGATGTGCGCAGGGGTACGAAAATCGGGTTCCCCACGCATGAGAGAGACAAGCTGTTTGCCTTGGGCTTGGAGCTGGCGCATTTCGCCGAGGATGGCGTTAACGGCAGTGGGTTGCAGTGAGGCGATGCGGGTGGATTCTGGGCTTGCTGGATCGAACACGAGGTGAGGATAGCAGACGAGGGGCCGAGGTGCAATTTTCCGCTACGGCGAATCTCTTGTATTTGGCCAATTCCATGAAGTTTCCACGCGTTCACATGGCATGGTATTTGCCGCGCTGGTAACCGCGCACGACGGTAAGCACATTAAAGCCATAGCGCACCGGATTGAGATAAGACTTTTCACCAGCGTAGATTGTGGGGATTGCTACTTCGGCTATTCGAAGCTTTTTCACGTAGGCAAGCATCAAGGTGCTACCAAGGCTTTTCCAAGTATTTCGAATGGTTGATGAAGCAGCATTGATGCGCATACGGCTGGGGCGGTGGGGGAGAGGGCCCGCCGCCCCTGTACGGCGCACTATTGCTGATTAGCGGCCGTAATACTGTACGGAAACGGTATCGGTTGCTGTCTTACCTGTTGAATCGGTAACGGTGAGGCGGAATGTATATGGGCCCTCATTTACGAATTGAACAATTGCTGAAGGCGAGGTAGCGTTGCTGATACCTGCGTCCCCGCTGACCACAGTCCACAAATAGGTAAGTGGTTTACCATCGAAACTTGTGGACGCGCTGGCGTCAAGTGCGATGTTCTTAGACACGGTTGAAATCAGGTTTTTGGGGCCTGCAACCGCGATAGTTCCAACTGGTCCACCTGTGCTGCCCGCGCCGGGAACAGGGCAAGAGGTAATGAAAGCACCGGCGATGGCAAGGATTTCCGTCATGGATTTAGGAGTATCGGTGTTAGCCGGAAATGGAATAGCGCCCGATATCAAATTCAAGTAAGCCGCATGGCGGGCCTCAACTGTGGCGATTGTGGCACCGGCAGTTTGAATGGCTTTGCTCTGAATCAGGCCGATGGCGCCGTCATATGCCATTACGCCCGTATTTTCCAGGGCAACGGCCACACCCAGAAATTCTTCGAAGTTGTTGTAGCCGAAGTTGTAAGTACAGGGGTCATTGGGAATGCCGCCCAGGCTTGTAACTACGCCTCGCAAAGCAGCTACGTGGGCAACTTCGTGATCGCGAATCATCTTGAAATTGTCGAGAACTGCATTCGTGAAAGAAGAGCTAAGTAGGGACGAATAGCTTGCTCTGGCAAAATCGTTAGCGGTGAACCGGTTCAGACCCTGCACATAAAATGCTGCTTCCAGATTTTCTAAGGTAAGGGCGTAATTGACGATTTGCAAGTCGGTTTGAGCGGGAGCGATTTGGGCTTGTGCCTTACCAGTAAAGAGATTGGTGGCTATCGCGCCGGTGCCCAGCATCAACGCAGATTTCGAGAAGAACCCGCGACGGGATTCTGTTTGTGGATTTGATTTCTTCATTTGGTTTTCCATTTTCTTAATTTCTTGTTTGATTTTTCTGTTTTGAGTTTGGAGTGGCCGCTGGGTTAAGTCGCTGGGCAAGAAACGATGAAAGCACCTGCTGCAGCCAGAATTTCCGCCATAGTTTTTGGAGTATCAAACGCATCTGGGGCAGGGGCACCGCCAGTGATTACGTTCAAGTACGCAGCATGGCGCGCTTCAACGGTTGCGATGGTAGCGGCGGCAGTGCGAAGAACTCCACTGTTGATCAGCGAAACAGCACCGTCATAAGCCATTACTCCGGTATTTTCGAGTAACTTCGCCGTTGCAAGAAATGCGTCGGCAGTTGTGAATTTAAAATCATAGGTGCAGGGAGAGACTGGGGTGACGCTGCCGCTGCGGATGACGGCCGATAGTATCCGGACATGAGCGTTTTCGTGATCTCTAATGATGGAGAGATAGGCAAACAGGTTGCCGGAAAGGTAGTCTCCACTATTGAGAGCTCCGGTGCTATTGCCAAAGTCAGTAGAACTGAATCGCCGAAGGCCTTGATTGTAGAATGCTGCCTCGAGATGCTCAAGAGTTAGGGCAAAATTGAGCACTTGAAGATCTGTGGGCGGCGTGGTGCTTTGACCATTGAGGATTGCAGCGGCGATAAGGCCTGCACCAGCAATGACTGCCGGCTGACGAATTGCATCGAGGAGCGGGGTTTCAGGAGTTTTATTTTCGAGTTGATTCATTTCTATTTTCCTTGCCGGATGCACTTAAGAACCAATCTGGGGCCCGGCCGTTCCCGATTGCATACGATTACTAAAGCAATCACCTGGCCAAACTTTGTCATATCGGACGGGCGAAGGTGCTAAGTTATTGAACCGATGGCTGTTATATGGGTAGTTGGGGAGACAAACTATTGTTTTAAAACAAGGAATTTTTGCCATGGAAACACTACGGTGACCACCAGTGGTCACTTTGCGCGAAAAAGCAAGCAATATTTTGATATTAGCAATTCACCTTAATCCGAAGCCGGGAAGCTTACAATCGGCAAAAACCGGTGTTGTTGGGGTTTTGAAAGCTTGCCTTACATTTCCAGCCTGAACCGTCCCCTTTTCTGACCCCACCCAAAAACCGGTCACATGACCTGCCTCTTATTTGCAACAAATCCGCAACCGCCTGCGCATCAAGAGCTTAGCGCCACTCCCCAAGCCCAACTAGCCCCGTTTCCCACCCGAAAATTAGGAAGCACTCCCGTAAAATGAAAGTATGGAGGAAATCCGATTGCACCCCACACAAACCCTTGAAATCCCCATGCGCACCCGTCTGCTCAAACTCGCCCAAGCCCTCCCATTATTCCTGTCGAAAGACAACCAGCCCTACGTCGCCTGTCCCATCGCAATCCCGCTCTACTCGGAAGACTTCTTTGGATGGCTATTCTCGGAATCCAGCAAGCACCTCGGCCACTACCCCAGCCCGTACGAATTCAGCTGGGTAATCCGCACTTTAGATCGGCAATCCCGCCAGCAGAAAATCAAAACCAGCGTCCACACCCGCATCGCCAAACTATCGCCAAGAACTTACCAGATAGACCTCTCTACCGATGCCCAACAGGGAATCAACATCACCGGAAAGCGCTGGCAGCAAACCCAAAAATTCAAAACCCAATTCGAACGCCTTGAAACCCACACCAGCCTGCCTACGCCTGAGCAAACTGCACTAACCCTCGCCGATTGTTTCAACCAGATCTTCCAAACTTCACCGGAAATTTCCGCCAAACTCGCCATCTGGCTCGCTGAAGCATTCCTCCCCGACAGGAAACCACCAATGCTGGTAATCACCGGCAAAGCGCGCGACCAGGCAGTAGCGATGCTACGAAATCTCATAGACCCGGTCCACAATCCCATCATCTACTCACCCGGCTGTCCCATGGAACTGAACTGCATGGCGCTGGAAAACCGCGTGCTTGCCTTCTCGTTCCGGGGGCAGCCGACCGAAAAGCTAATCAAAAAGCTCAACACAATGCACGAAGGTACGCGCGTACCTCTCCCGCATTCAAACAAGCGCAGACCCAAAATATTCACCACAGTGCAACGGCCAATTATCGTCGCCAGTCGAGAGCCGCTTGCGCTTCACAAAGATCAAATCAGTATCGAAATAAATCAGGCTCCAGAAACCGAAATGGGCAAAGTGTTTTATGCCTTGCTCAACCTATTAGTGAAAATTGTGGGCCAGGAAGAGCAAAAGAAGCAATATCAGGCTAATACCGCACCCCGTGCCTTCGCTGCCGGCAGTGCAATCCATCCAAAAACCATTGACACTTCATGATGCCGCAAGGGCAAGCTCAGCTCACAAAATGGAGTCACCAAGCAACCGTGCCGCGTAGGTCTTTGATAATCGAATATTGAAAAATGCCAGATCTATTTCTCCCCCGTCTCCTGCTAGACATCGTTTCAGTAAAACATTACCGTATCAGCCACCGCTTGCTGACGCGCGCGGCTCGGTAACTCACTGTTAACACGGAGCTTAGTTACCGAACCGCGACCGCAAGGGAGCGGTATGTTGTTCCAACAAACAACTGAAACGATGTACCGGACATCGCTCCCGTATATAGTATTAAGGATGAAATTTCCAATCCCCGCTCTCACTCTCGCCTTTCTCCTAATTCACACAACTGGCGCTCAAGACATCACAGGCCGCTGGGTCGGTGTGGCCGAAACCACTGATGAATCGGGTGCAAACCGCATGGAACGTCAAACGCTCGAAATCAAGAGCGAAGACGGCAAATTAACCGGCCTGCTGGTCAGCCGTTCCGGCAAGGGCGGTATTCCATTCCAAATTCAACAGGACGAGGGGAAGTTTAATTTGCTTGGGTTTCTGCCACTGGATGGGGGAGAGCACTTACGCTGGAAGTTTGAGTTCAAAAACGGCAATTTGGTGGGCACATTCTCCGCTATGCACGATAATCCAAAGAAGTGGAAGTATGATCGCATTGGCGCGATGACGGTTACGAAAGCTCCACCGACTGCTGCAACAGAATCGAAGTAAAGTGGGGGCTGGGCGCATTGGCTCGGCCCCCCGGACGTTCCTGTTATTTTCTGTATGCGATAACGACGCGGTAAACCTCAGTCTTCAAAACCGTAGCCAGATCGCGGCGATCTTTGACGTAGCGAAGGTAGTCTTTATCGGGAAATACTTTCGCGAAACGGGTCATGGCCGCTGCGCTGTTTCCACCACCACTTTGGACGGCACTGGCCAGATCTTTGTAAAAGCTGGTTTCTGAGGCGTCAAAGCCGCCCCCAGCGAATGCCAGATGGGAATAAGACCAGCCCTTTATTTGACCTTGTTTCACTCTTTCCGCGGCAAGTGGAAGCCTGAATTCCTTCATGAAGGCGCTCAAATCGTTGAGCTTTCCGTCAGGACTTTTAAGGCGCGTGGAAACGGAATAATCGCCTTCCTCCATTGTGTAGCCCTCGGTTCTATCGTGGATATGGGTCAGCGTCTGGCCAACTAAATCGCTCATGGAACGGACTTTCTTCATGTAGTCGTCATAGCCCAGGCCGCTTGCAGAACGATAGAGAGATTCGCGTTTTTGAGGCTCAGGTTCCTTGGGGGCACCAATGCCTCCGGCGATGATTACGAAATTCGCCTCAGGCGCAGAAACGCCGGGGTAGGCCACTTTGCGTAGACTCCAGGTTGTCATGTCGGGATCAGCTTTCATTCTTGCCTGAACCACTTTGGCACCTGCGCCTGTCTTATAAAATTCGACGAAAGAAGCTTCTTGCGCAACCGGCACTTTCAGGTAAAGCGCGGTGCTGTATCGCGGCTGGGTACTTTGTTGTGAATTGGCGTCGACGGCACTTAGAAGCAGTGCCAGAGCGAGCGAACCGGTTGAAACAATCTTGTGCATAAAATTCTCCTTGTCAAGCCAGCTATCCCTTGGGAAACTGGGTGGTTACTGTCACAAGCGTGGATTCTATTTAGAGTCCGCCAAAAAAGATTTCCTGTTGGCTCGAAAACTAGGGTTACCGATGCTCGAATACCACGCCAAACGGAGTACAATAAAAAAGAATGTCCACACCTTCGCCGGTCCAATCGGGCGTATACAATCAAAGCTGCCGCGCGAATGGTTGCGGCGGCATGTAAGAAGCCGCTAGAATCTAAGACTTTGAGAGATACGTACGGGAGAATCCATGTCTACAGCAATTGAAACTAAGGTTAAGCAGATTATTGTCGAGCAACTCGGCGTTGATGAATCGCAGGTTGATGACACCGCGTCATTCGTTGATGACCTGGGAGCAGACTCACTGGACATCGTTGAACTGGTTATGGCTTTTGAAGAAGCCTTTGACATTGATATTCCGGATGAAGATGCCGAGAAGATCGGAACAGTTAAGGACGCAGTCGACTACATCAAGAATAAAAAGAAGTAGTTCGTCAGGCACGTTTACGGAATCTAATAACGCATGCAACGCAGAGTAGTCGTTACCGGTGTTGGCCTTGTTTCCGCCCTTGGTGTTGGTACCAATGAAACCTGGGAAGGATTGAAGGCCGGCCACTGTGGAATCGGCACAATTACAAGTTTTGATACGACGCAGTTTACCTGCAAGATTGCCGGAGAAGTAAAAGACTTCGATCCGGCCAAGTACA
>JBBRJC010000157.1:0-7954 GCA_038220135.1 Bryobacterales bacterium
CCAACCAGTATGTGAAGCAGTTGCAAATGGAAATCGCCAAGGTGGAAAGAAGTGCTCAAAGCATTAGCGCCGCCGACAAGGAAATCGCTGCCGTTCGCGTGCGAACTATGCTGCTCGACGAATACCGCCGCCGCACTAAAACCGATTTAGACGTTTTGCAAACGCTCACCGTAACCCTTGCACCACCGGCCTTTTTGAACTACTACGAAATTAATCGCGACACCGTGCAATTGGCTGGCGAAACGGAACAGGCCTCCTCAATGCTACGCCTTCTAGACGCCACGCCATATCTGAAAAATTCCGAATTTACGCTCGCCATCATGCGCCTCGCTAATTCTGATGCCTTCCGCACCAGAAGCCAACGCAAAGCCCCGCAGCCAGTCGTCGCCGCAGTCCCCGCAGCCGCAGCCCCGCCCGCAGCTAATAACGTCGCCCCGCCGCCCCCAGTACTTTCATCACCTCAAGGCATGTTGCCGTTTCCTCAACCAGGAGTCCGCCGATGACTATCTCTGAACGCGATCGCCGCGCTCTCATCGGCCTCGGTATTGCCGCTGTTGTAATCCTTGTAATTCAGTTCTGGCCATCTACTCCGGATTCCAAAACCCCGGCAGGCATACCGGTTGCCACAGTCTCTCCGGAAATGCTTGAATCGCGACTGCTCAAGCTACGCTCGCTAGCCGCCGAACAACCGGGCCGCCTGAAGATTCTTGATCAGGTTAAGGACGAATTGAAAACGCGCGAAAAAGGTATGTTGCAAGCCGATACCGCACCCCAGGCCCAGGCGCAGTTGGTGCAAATCGTTCGTTCCATTGGCCGCTCCGTTGTTCCTCCGGTTGAAGCCCGCCCCACCGAAATTGGCCGCGTCACTCCCTTCGGAACTGACTATGGCGAAGTCACGGTTGCTGTGCAGTTTGAAGCCGGCATCAGTCAGATAGTCAGCGTGCTTGCCGCCATAGGTTCGCAGCCTGAACTGATTGCCACAACGGAATTGCGCATTCTGCAAGCCACGGCAAAAGACAAAATGATGCAGGTCCGTTTAGTCGTCAGCGGCGTTGTTCCCAAGCGTCTTGTACCGGAAAAGAAAAATGTGTCGTTCTAAGCGGAGCCAATCATGAAAAGCAAGCTCCTACTTCTCAATATTTTTTTACTCGGTGCCGTCGTCTATGCAGGCATGCACCTGCGCGATCTGATCGACGAAGCCGCAAAACGTCACGCCATTGCTCTGGGCACTTATCCTTTGCCGCCGGCTCCCGCAAAGCCCGCTCCCATCCCGGCAGTGCCCAACGTTGCGCCGGAACAATACGGCGAAGTTATTCAGCGCCTGCTCATGACCAAAGACCGCAGCCCGAATGTTGAACCGCCCCCGCCACCTGCCGCAAAAATTATGCCGGCTTTACCAGTGGTGTTCGGCGTCTTCTCTTTAGGGGATACATCCAGCGTGATGATGAGCGAAAAAAGAGGAGCACCGCAAAAAGGCTATCGCGTTGGCGATACCATCGGCATCTTCAAATTGCTCGGCTTCAACAACACGCATATTCAGTTTGATTGGGAAGGTAACGAAGTCACTCGCACAATTGAAGAATTGCGCGATCGCAGCGGTCCTGCAATTGAATTGTCTCAGTCCGCACCAGCAGTTGCCCCCGCTGCGGCAGCCCCAACCGCAACCAGGCTTGGCGGTGCTTCCGGCCCTGAACAGGGCACTCCTATGGGCGCAGATCTCCGCTCCTGTGATTCCGGCGATACCTCATCTCCCGGCACAGTTAAGGACGGCTACCGGAAATTGATCAGTGAAACCCCCTTCGGCAAGGTATGCCGTTGGGAAAGGGTGAAGTAATTACAATCATGAAATATTCTATCGTTCTTGTTCTCATTCTCGGCTCGGCAGCCGCCCAACCAAATCCGGCACCTGCGAAAACTACGCAAAAAACGGAGGCCAAAAAAAATGCCGCCCCGGTAATTCCGGCCGACGCAGAGGAAGTTGAGCCCAACATTTTCAAACACACCGACAATGCTGGCAAAGTCACCTACTATCGCCGCTCCCCGTTCGGTGTTGCATACTACACCCCTGTTGAAAAAGGGACTTCCAACAGCGCAACCCGTTCAGCCGCCCCCTCCAGTGCTTCAACCGGCGAAATGACCGGTGTCGATCAAGGCGATTCCGTCAAATTCACTCGTCCCGGGCCGTTTGGTCTCTACACCTGGATCCGCAAAAAATCGGAAATGAGTGACGACGAAAAAGCCGCTTTCGAAAAGTCGAAGTCCAACTCGTCAACCGCGAAGTCTCAATCCAATGCACCAAAGAAGGACCAATAATATAATGCGGTTCCCACTACTATTTGTTGTATTGCTTGGTGTCTTTGCGGAGGGATTGGTTAAGGCGCAAGCTGTTCCCCCAGGATTCGGCCCAAGACCGGAACCGCCTAAACCTGCTGCACAAACTGCCTCGCCACCCGCCGCTGTTGCTCAACCCGGCGCGCAGCCGCCCCGCACCGTGCAAGCTGCCCCGTTACCGACTCCTACCGGTGGCCTGAGCCTGGAAAATGCTTCCCTCACCGCCGTCATCGACATTCTTGCCCGGCAATTGAAGCTCAACTATATTCTTGATCCAGCCGTCAAAGGCAACGTAGTCCTCAATACCTACGGCGATACCAAGAATCTCGATACCCGCTCTTTGCTCGATCTAATCCTTCGCATCAACGGCGCCGCAATGGTCCAAACCGGCGATGTATTTCGCATCGTTCCCATGAAGGAAGTTTCGCGCCTTCCCATGCGTCCCCAGATGAACGCCAAAGACATCCCCGACAACGATCAGGTGATGCTCAATCTCATTTTTCTGAAGTACGCCAGCGTCGACGAGCTCTCGAAATTGCTCGAACCCTTCATCGGTGCCGACGCCAAAACCTGGTCTTATCCACCGGCTAACCTGCTGCTCATCCTCGATTCGTCCCGCAACATGCGCCGCACCATGGAACTGGTCGGCCTGTTCGACAACGATTCGTTCACCGCACAGCGAGTTAAATTGTTCGAGGTCAAAAACGGCCGCCCCTCGGACCTCACCAAAGAATTGGATAACCTTTTCAAATCGATCTCGCTCAACGAAAAAACCTCGCCCTTGAAGTTCATCGCCGTTGACCGCATCAACACGATCATCGCTGTTGCCGCAAACCCCGGAGCTTTTGAAGAAATAGGCAAATGGATTGAAAAGCTCGATATTGCGGTCAAAGTGAATGCCGGCTCAGTGGACAACTATGTCTACCGCGTCAAATACGGCAACGCCCAAATGCTAGCCTTCTCCATCATGGGTCTCTACACAGGCAACATGGGTGGCGGCGGAATGTATGGCGGCGGCGGTGGTGGTGGTATGTACGGCGGAATGGGCGGTGGTGGTGGTGGTATGTATGGTGGCGGCGGTATGTACGGCGGAGGCGGTATGGGTGGCATGTACGGTGGAGGTTCGCAATTCGGCGCTCCCCAAGGCACGTACGGCCAGCCGGGAACCATGAACGTAGGCCAATACCAGAACACCTACACCCCAGTTCCTTATAGTGCAACCAGCCCAACCGGCGCACCCGCCTCCGCTACTGGTGGAGCCGACGCATCAGGCACCTATCTCGGTGCTAATGCCGGTGCCAATTCTTTAATGGGCCGCATCCCGCGTATAATGCCCAACCCAATGGACAACAGCCTCTTGATCCAATGCACCGCACAGGAATATGAAGGAATTTCCAAACTTCTGCGCGAACTCGACATTGCTCCACGCCAAGTGCTGATTGACGCCAAAATTTACGAAGTATCTCTTTCCGGTGCCCTAGCCAGTGGTGTGGCCGCATTCTTGCAAAAACGAGGGGCCACTAATGGTGCCGGCACAACTGCCGGTCGTACCTTGGTTGGAAGCTTTACCGGCGCCGGTGTAAATCTATCTGCCGGTGCACTGGTTAGCCAAAGCCGCGAAATGCTCGCATACGTCACAGCCCAGGAAACGGCTGCAAAAAGCCGCGTTATCTCCGCTCCCAGCATTATTGCCACCGACAGTATTTCGGCTTCAATCAATGTTGGTACCGAAGTGCCAACACTGACCGCCCAGGCAGTTACCGGCGCACAAAGCGGCGGCAATTCGTTGTTCGCTAATTCCATCTCCAATCGAAATTCAGGCGTCACTCTATCGATCACCGCCCGCGTCAACCCCAGCGGCGTCGTTACCCTGCTCATCAATCAGGAAGTGAGCACGCCAATCCCCGCAGCAACTGGCGCAATTCAATCCCCCTCCTTCGCCAAGCGCAGTGTGCAAACGCAAGTAACCGTGCAGGATGGAGATACCATAGCCATAGCCGGAATTATCAACGAAACCGACACAGTCGCCTCCGCCGGCATCCCGTTCCTGCATAAATTACCCATCGTCGGCACAGCATTCGGCAATCGTTCGTACAGTAAGGAGCGTACCGAGCTCATCATTTTCATGACCCCCCGCGTGATTTACGACACCAACGAAATCACCGAAGCCAGCGAAGAACTGAAAAGCCGCCTAAAGCGCCTGAACCGTTACGTAAAGGAGTAAAGCGAGCAGCTTCGAAGCAAAGATCGGGGACGGGGGCGTTAATTACCACACGTAACAAAATGCACAATTAACCTTTTCCCAAAAGTGGTAGCTTAAACCTGCTCCTATTTCCGCCTCCGCATCCCAAACGAAACTTCACACCGTAAAGCGGGTTACAATCACCTTGGGTAGTGGCCCCGCTTCGTGATGAAATTTTACCGTCTTCCTCTCATTTTTCTAGCCCTCTCTCTGCTCGCCTATCCTCAGGCAAGCACTACCGGCGATGTCGGCTCAGGTGCACCTAACGAAACCATAGCCCAGCGCTTTGTCAACGCATTTTTCCGCAGTGGTTTCTATACCTACGTCTCTCTTCCCCCCGTCTCCGACGTCAAAAAGTTCGGCACCACCGGCTATTACCAGGAATTTCAGGACGCAAACAAAACAGCTGGCGTTAAACTCGCCCTAATCAAAGCCAACTCCAGCCTCGTACTTGCCGACGAAGCGATCGACGTTTTCCAAGTGCAGGCTACAATGTACGCCTACTACTCCTCGATTGGCGTAACCACCGCCGGCTATCCCACCAAAGACACCTCCGGATGCCCGTCCGCTTCCGGCGGCACCTGCACCTATCAAACGTTCGACAAAAAGTATGCCCTGTTCGTTTATTCCCCGTCACTTGCAAACGGCACAACGTTCTTTGTCCGAGACCCTTTCTACACCTACTGGACCGGCCAAAGCGGCATTCTCACCTTCGGCCCCGCCGTTTCTGCGGAAACCGCCACCACCTCCTCGCTTGGAACTATCGCCACAGCCCAATATTTCGACCAGGGCGCTCTATTTAACATCACCTCCGGCTCCCTCAGCGGCAAATTGTTGAGCGTTCGCCAGCCAATCTACAGCGTTTACACCCAAAACGGCGGCCCGACAGGCACTCTAGGCCTCCCCATCGGCGACATCCTCACGTTGTCAACCGGCATGAAGCGCCAGCTCTTCGAAGGCGGCTCGGTCGATTTCGACCCCTCCAATTCCTCCGCCACGCTCCGCCTGCCCGTTTCCACCATCGCCATTACCCCATCTATCACCACGCTTCGCCTGAACCTCAACGATACGTTTACCCTCAACGCTTTTCCACGCGCCTCCAATGGCCTCGACCTTTCCGATCGCGTTGTAAACTTCACCACCACCAACGGGAAAGTGGTTTCCATTCAAGTCACCGGCGCAATCGCCACATTGAAAGCAGTTGGCGGGGGCGTCGCCACCGTCAGCGCCACCAGCGAAGGTAAAATCAGCCAGCAAATTGCCGTTTTCGTCACCGCCCCATGCTGCTCCATTGGTGAGGGTGCGCCCACCGCTTCCGCCGCCCAATCATTCGTGGATTCCGTTGGCCGAAGTAAGTTGAACCTGAAAGTCCCCGGCCAAAATCCCGTCCGTCGTAGTGGCTCCGGCTACCTCCAGGAATTTTCCGCCGCCGATGGCTCTCGCGTCGTCCTCGCTTTAGCCGATCGTTCCGCTCAGGCATATGCGTTAACCGGCCCCCTGCTTGCCCGCTGGGAAGATTTCGGCGGTGCAGGCGGTTCCGTAGGCTATCCCACCAGTGACGCTACTCCCGGCGGCCGCCAGAATTTCGAAAATGGCGTTTTGGCCGGCTCTCCAGTCCGCTTTGTTTCCGGCTCGATTCTTTCCAAGTGGGCCCTGCTCGGTTATGAAACCGGCGCAGTAGGTTCCCCCACTTCCGACGCCACAGCCTACTTCACTTTCTCCGCATCAAGCGGCATTCGCCAGTCTTTCCGAACCGGATCTCTTTACTTAGCCCAGAATGGACCAGCCTCCGGGCGCGTGTTTTACACCACAGGTTTAATCGCCGCTCGTTTCGATGCCCTCGCTGCAACCGCCGGGAAGTTCGGTACCCCCTTAAATGACGAATTCGTCACCGCCGGCCGCCACCGCCAGGATTTTGAAGGCGGCTACTTCGACTATGCAACCGGTGACGCTATCGCCCGTTCCGTAGAAAAGGCCCGCACACCCGCAATCTCCGTCACCCCTTCCAGCATTGTTGCCGGCAGCCGCGCCCAACTTTCCGTCGGTGGCTTTGATTCCCCCGTCACCCTTCGCATTTCAGTAACCGGCCAGCCCGATTTCCAGGTCCGCACAGAAACAGGCTCTTATACCTGGGATATTTTCGTCCCAACCACTGCCACCACCCGCACCGTCACCGTAACCGCAGTCGATATCGCCGGCGCAGCCAAAGCAACCACGACATATTCAATTCGCGCAACAGCCGACGCCAAAATCACTTTGGCGAAATTTTCCGGCGACGCCCAATCCGGCTTGCCCGGTGCCATTCTTGCACTACCAGTCCGTGTTGCCCTGCGCGACGAAAGCGGTAATCCCCTATCAGGCGTACCCGTATCGTTCATCGCCTCTCCCGGGGCCGTGGTTTCTCCCGCCACTTCCAATACCGATATCACCGGCGTGGCATCCACTCAGGTACGCTTGCAGTCAGCCGAAGGCACAGCGCTAATAACCGCTTCATCCCTGCGCCAAACAGTAACTTTCGCCGCCCGCGCGATTCCAACTTCGCTCACTGGTCTTACCCGCATCACCACAACTGGTGACCCACTAATTGCGTCGGTCGCAATGTTGCTCCGTTACTATCAGGATCGCGGTGAACTCACTTTGGCCAACGGCCAAGCCTCGGTGACCCTCCTCGATGGTTACCTCGCCAACTTCTGCACCTTTGATTCCGTGGGCACCCAGCTCTGCGATGGTCGTTTATCCGCAGCCGCAGGTGTCACCGTCCCTAACCTTTGGCGTCTCCCCGGTTTCGTCGGCGGAAATCTCGAAGTTGCTGCCATTTCAGCCGAGATCAACTCCATCCGCGACCAACTCGGCCAAGGCAACCCATTGCTGCTTTCTCTCGCGCTAAATTCCGGGGGATATCACTCCGTTGTCGCAACCGGCCTCGCTTCTGATGGCGGTCTGACTATCCTCGACCCCAGCGCCGTTTTCTCTCGAACCAATTTGAACGACTATCTGAATGGTTTTTCCGTTGCCGGTGTAAATTACAAAGCAACCCTCGCCGGCGCTCTCCGAATGCTGCCGCGAACCCCGCTTTCCCCAGGTTTTCTGGTTACATCCACCGCCGCCATCACCCTCGCATCGCCTTCCGGGGTTTGTGGTGCAGATTTCGACGTCCCCACCCCATCCGCCCGCCTCCATTTTCGCTTCTGTGATGGCTCGCAGCCGCTTTTCCAACTGGAATTGACTGCTGCCTCGTCCTATGCCGCAACTGTCACCGACTTGGGGAATCCAGCCAATAAGGTCGACTTGGCGGGTAGTAAAGCCGGATCATTCCGCGTAACCCGTCCCGGTACGCTTTGGGAACCGTCACCACTGGAAGCCAGTTTCTCAGCGCAATCA
>JBBRJC010000158.1:0-7921 GCA_038220135.1 Bryobacterales bacterium
GATGGTGCCGGAGCTGGTTGAGCCGGTTTTGCCGTCGGCCAAAACGACGGATCCAGAAGTGGGGCCTGTTGTATCGCCGTCTTTGGGTTTTCGTCCGGCACGATTGGAAACGAACACGCGATTTTGTTTTGCGGAAAATACGACGCCGAACGGAGCCATACCGACCAGGATTTCCTTCTCCAGTTTGCGTGTTTTTATGTCGATCAAGCCTACTGTGTTGTTGCGGCTGAACGCAACCCAGGCCGTGTCGCCGGCAAACGCGATACCGGTCGGGACGGGGTGGCCGCCTAGAGCAATGCGCGATTCCTTCATCGGCAAACCAAGGTTGTTGAGTTCGGCCACAAGGATGCTGTCGGGGCCCGGGCGCGTTGCTTCACTGGCCCACACCTGGCGGTCGTCCGCGGTGAATGCGATGCCTGTATAAGAAGTGGATTTCGATTTTACTTCGGCCAGTTGCGCGCCGGTTGAGCCGTCCAGAATGGCTATGCCGCGCCAGTTTAATACGGCCAGGGTTTTAAGTTTGTGATCAAACGCGAGGTCGACCGGACGCCCTTGGATCGGCATCTGCTCGCCCCACGGCTGCAGCAATTGGTTGGTGGGCAACAGGAATGCACCATCTGCCTGGCGGCCAATATTTGTTGCTGATTGGTAAAGACTTTGAACTGCAAATCCGGAAACAACCAGGAGAACAACCAATGTGATATTGCGTAGCATCAAGCAAGATTATCAGAACTCCCGGATACGAAGCCAGCAATATTGTGCTCCGGAACCAATTGCAAACAGAGCTGTAATGTAACCGAAATATTCGTTGGTAAAACCTGCCATTGCGGCGATTACGGTGACGATTTGAACGAAGGTGGAAAGCTTGCCGGCCAGAGTTGGAGGGAAGGCGCGGAGCTTGGTAAATTGCATCAGAATTAGCCCGCCGATAGTGATGGCCACGTCTCGGCCCAGCACCACCGCCACCAGCCACCAGGGAAATATTCCTTTGTATGCCAGGGCGATGAACAGCGAACTCATCATGAGCTTGTCGGCGATGGGATCAAGGTAGGCACCCAACTCAGATTGCCAGCCAAACCGCTTGGCGAGAAATCCATCGAGTAGGTCTGTGAAGCCGGCGATCAGGAATAGAGCGAGGCCCAGCGGGGTGCCTAAGTGCCACAGGATGGCCGGCACCATGAGGATGCGGAGGATTGTGAGGAGATTCGGAATGTGCCGCAAGAGGTGCTCACCTAAATGGGGAAAGCCTGACCTGGTTGTAAGTTGGCGATCAGCCTGCCAGTGCGTGGGCCGCGCGCATCTCCAACTGTTCGTAGGTCACAATTTCGTAGAGCGATGGGTCCTGCATCATACGTGATACCAACGCGGCATGCATCGCGTGGCCGGCTCGTTCGGCAATCACATGGCCGATGAGCGGCTTGCCGATCAACGCCAAATCGCCAATCAAATCCAACACCTTGTGCCGGCAACACTCGTCAGGGAATCGCAGTCCACCGGGATTCATCACAGAGGTTTTGTCGAAGCAGATGGCATTGTCCAGCGAAGCACCGCGAATTAATCCCATGTTGCGCATTGCATCCAATTCGTGATTAAAGCCGAAGGTGCGCGCCGGGGCAATTTCATCGGCGTAAAGTTCCGGCGTCAATTCCAAGCGCATTGATTGATGGCCAACCAATGGATGATCGAAATAAATATTGCAGGTTAATTCAAAGCGATCAGATGGCAGAATTCGAATGGTTTTGCCGTTCGCTTCGACAGATAATTCACGCCGCATTCGCATATAGCGGCGCTGCCGCCGGTAGGTTTTTAGGCCCGCCTGCTGGATCAATTTTACAAACGGTTCGCCGGAACCATCGAGAATAGGCACTTCCAAATTGTCGATTTCAATGTAGGCGTTGTCCAAATTCATGGAATACAGAACGCTCAGCAAATGTTCGGTGGTAGAAATCAGAACGCCCTGACGCATGAGGCTGGTTGCGTAGCTGACTCTGGCGACGTGGCGCCAACTGGCGGGGATCGCAAAATTGGAAAGATCGGTGCGAATGAAAACTATGCCGGTACCGGGCGGGGCTGGGAGGATGCGAATGGAAACTTTAACTCCGTGGTGCAACCCTACACCGCTAATTTCTACGGGACGCTGAATCGTAGTTTCAAAACGCAATAGACGCTCCAATACAAACCAAGTTCGATTCGCTGACCGTGTCGCCCCTACAACAGCCCGCTAATCATTCATGCTAAACAAGGAGTGTAGCAAATATATGGAAAATGGTAAATACTTCTTTTGTAAAGGCTTATAGGCGGAAAGTGTGTCAATATTGCAACAACCAGTGTGGCGGTTGTGACTCGATCGCGGGAATGGCTAATGTTTGCGTTTGTACCCTAAGAAAATCTCTGAGTTTAACAGGCCGGGCCGCGATGGCCGATCACGTTCTGAACGATTTCCGGGCTACTTGCTGGATCGTGATAGACTGGGGTGAGTAAGTGACGGAGAATCGATGGCTTTCGAAGCACTGGCTATTGCAAACTACTTTTTAGATAAGGCTGAAGAATGCGGCATAGGGCTAAGCCCGATGGCGATCCAGAAGCTCGTCTATTTTGCCCACGGGTGGCACCTAGCTATCACCGATGAGCCTCTCATTAATCAGCGCGTGGAAGCATGGGAATTTGGACCTGTAATCGGCGACGTATACCGAGAATTCAGGAACTTCGGTAGAAACATTATCAAGACCCGCGCTTCAAAATGGGTTTATGGGGACTCTTTTGCTGAAGATGCTACTATGGAAACCTTCTGTGTCGAATGGTCGAGAGACTCAAAAAGCAAATCCATCGTTGATAGGGTTTGGGAAGTTTATAAGGGCTTCACAGCCGTCCAATTGTCCAACTTGACACATACTGAAGGATCTCCATGGTCTGAAACACGGGAAAAGTCCTCCGGCGAAAAACACCGAATAATCAACGATGAATTGATACGGTTATGGTTCCGTGCACAGGCAGGCCAAAATGCTGGATCCGGAAAAAAATGACTTCGATCTAAATTCGATTGTGGTCCCTGATGAGGTCTCGAACACTCCAGATGATAATACCCAGAGAGAAATCGAATCTGAGAGGGACGAAAAAGCTCATAAACGCGACCATAGGAAACGAATACGAGATTTAGAATACGAAGCCCAGGCACAGGCTTTGACTCAACGTAGGGCTTATGCGAAAGGGGTATTCTGGATGGTCTGTGTTTGGCTATTCATGATTCTTTTAGTAGCTTTTCTCCAGGGTTTCAATCTATTAAAATTTCAATTGGATTCTTCAGTGATGATCGCTCTAATCGCCACCACAACGGCTAACGTGATTGCCGTTCTCGTCATCGTTATAAAATTCTTATTCCCTATCACTCCTCCGCCTGCCCACAATTCGGAATAGCCCCCACTGGATAAATAACCAACAAACACTACTTCCGGCCCTGAATCGCACTCGTGGTATATTTATTCATAGGGCTGAATATTTAATCAAATGGTAAAACGTGTAGGCATCGTTGGCTTCCGCGGGTATAGCGGCGAAGAGCTTGTAACCATTCTCACAAGGCACTCTGGGGTAGAGGTGTATCTTATGGATCACCGCTCTGACGCTCCGGGGAAGGCTCTGCCGCGCGGCACCAATCCGCCTTTGCAAATTGCCACAACTGCGGAAGCGGTTAGCGAAGCGGGGATCGATTGTGTCTTCCTTGCCACTCCTGCTGATGTTTCCATGGAGTTGGCCGCGCGATTTATCCCCACTGGCGCCAAAGTTATCGATTTAAGTGGCGCATTTCGCCTCGGAACTGTTGAGAATTATAAGCGATGGTATAAGGAAGAACACACTCAGCCGGAATTGCTGGCTGAAGCGGTTTATGGGTTGCCGGAACTGAATCGGGCCCGTATTCCTGCGGCTAGGCTGATTGCCAATCCCGGGTGTTATCCTACTGCCGCCAGCCTTGCGATTCTGCCGCTGGTAGAGTGCGGCTTGGTGGATCTTGATGCAGGTATCGTTTGCGACGCCAAAAGCGGTGTCAGCGGGGCGGGCAGGAAGCCCTCGTTGAAAACTCATTTTTGCGAGGTGACCGAGAATTTCTCGGCCTATTCGCTGCTTGATCATCGCCACGTGCCTGAAGTGCTTATGAATACCGGCTTGAGCCTGGAGCAGTTCAGCTTTACCGCACAATTGATCCCTATTCATCGGGGCATTTTGGAAACTGTGCACTTTCGCGCGCCAATGCTAAATTCGCCTGCGGAGTTGATCGAAATTTTCGCCACACGTTATGCCGGCGAGCCGTTTATTCGACTCTACGAGCCGCCTGCGGTTCCAGACATTGCTGCGGTGGCGCACACGAACTTTTGCGACATCGGCATCGTATTTAATGCAGCCACCAAGCGTGGTGTGATTGTTGCCTGCGAAGATAACCTGGTGAAGGGTGCAGCGGGTCAGGCCGTGCAGAATATGAATCTAATGTTCGGCTATGCGGAAACGGAAGGGTTGCTGTGAAGTTATTGATCAAACTCGGCGGCACTTTGCTTGACTCGGTGGAGTCGCGCACTGCTATTGCCACGCAAGTAGCTGCAACTGCAAAGCTTCATCCTGCCACTGTTGTTGTTCATGGCGGCGGCAAGCAGATGACGCGCTATTTGACTGAACACAACGTTGCCTCCAGCTTTATTGATGGCCTGCGTGTTACCACTCCTGAAGTTGTCGATGCGGTTCTGAAAGTTTTTGCGGGCACGGTGAATCATCTGCTGGTATCGTCATTGGTGCAGCAGGGTGCGGACGCGGTTGGGTTGAGTGGCATTGATGCCTGCCTGACGGAAGCCGTGCAATTGCGGCCGGAACTAGGGGCGGTGGGTAAGGTGGTTAAGGCTAATCCGCGCTTGCTGGACACGCTGACTTCCGCAAATTTTCTGCCCGTGGTCGCCTGTGTTGCTGGCGACGCCCAAGGCAATATCTACAACGTTAATGCCGATCAGATGGCGGTTGCCTGCGCGGCTGGTTTTGGGGCCACCAAACTGCTGTTTCTGACCGATGTGGATGGGGTTCGTGGTGCCGATGGTCAAGTGATCCCAACACTTACGCTTGCTCAGAGCCAACAACTGATTTCGGACGGCGTTGCCACTGGCGGTATGCAGGCCAAGCTAAACGCCGCCGCAGCTGCTCTGGAAGCTGGCGTGGCTGAAGTGCTAATCGTTCCCGGCGCTGCTCCGGAAATTCTCGCCCGCCTTCTCAACGGCGAGCTCTTCGGTACCCGCTTCGTACGCGGTTAAAACGCACCAAGGAGGTGCCATCATGGGTTCCCTGATCACAATTCAAAGTCCCAGTTCATTGCCTGTTATTGCAACGCTGGATTTGCCCATCGACCTTCGGCCGGGGCGCATGCAGGATATCCCCGCTTTGTTGCAGTTGATTAACGATTATGCGGCAAAGGGGATTATGCTGCCGCGGACGGAATTTGAAATGGCGGAAAATATCCGCGATTTCGTGGTCGCTTACTCTGGTCAGCATCTGGTGGCTTGTGGCGCGCTGCATTTCTACAGCCCTACGGTGGCGGAGATTCGATCGCTCGCCGTTCATCCAAGCTGTAAGGGTCAGAACCTGGGACGCGAGATTGTCACGGCTTTGGAACAGGATGCCCTCAGGCATAAATTGCGCAGCCTTTTTGCGTTCACTTACGTTGAAGGCTTCTTTCGCAAGATGGGCTACAACGTCGTCGATCGGGGCGAACTTCCGCTGAAAGCGTGGAAGGATTGCCTGCGATGTCCTAAATTTCAGGCGTGCGACGAAATTGCGATGGTGAAGCTCCTCCCCTCATGAGGGGGTCAAATACCCCCAAATGAGGGTATTGGCGAAAATTAGTACTACGGTTTTCCTTACTTCATTTTCAGGTGTTTACCTTACCCTATAGTACTGATGGGTGGGGTACTAGTAAGACGGTTGTAAGCCAATCGTTACCCACAAAAGATCTAGAAAACAATGAGATTATTTCCTTTTCAAAGTGACTAATAGTCTGTAATCTGAATTTAGGTTTCGTAGTACTAGAAACTAATAGGACTAAGGTGAACAGACGATGCAAGCTGAGACGATCGCCGTAAATGGTTCCGCCGGACGCATTCTTTGCACAACAATTTTCCGCCCAAGCGGGAAGAAGTTGTTGGCTAAGGGACACATCATTAGTGACGAAGACGTTCGCATGCTTGCGGTTGAGGGCATGAATCAGGTCTGGGTTACCCGTCTTGAAGAAGGGGAAATCTCTGAAGACGACGCGGTAATGACGGTTGCGCAGGAGATGGCTTGTGGCTCCCTTGAGATTCGCCTCTCAGCTGGCGGCAGAGCAAACCTCATTGCAACCGAAAACTGCTGCGTTCTTATTGACGACGATTTGTTGAAGCAAATCAATTGTGCCGCCGCTATTGTTATAGCTACAGTTACCAACTTCAGCTTTGCTGTAGCGGGCCAGCGAGTGGCCACTATTAAGAGCGCCCCATTCGCGGTAGCTGGAGCGCAACTGGAAGCTGTGGTGAACATTCTGCGAGAGCGCGGCCCAATCATCCAGGCTCGGCCGGTGCGCAACCCATCCATAGGCGTTCTCTATACTGACCCGGTGCATGGCGATCGTGCCCGTCAGCTTTTTGAAACTATCGTTAAACAGCGGCTGGACCGGTTTCAAACCTCTGCCAGTTATGTGCTTGGCGTCACTGAAGACGAAACGAGTGTCACCAAAGGGCTGAACTATCTGTTGAAGTGCAAACCGACTGTGATTCTTGTTGCTTCTACTACCGCCCCCGCTGGACCGGAAGATGTCATTGGCCGCTCTATGTCTGCTATCGGGTGCCATATGGAACGGTTTCTTGCTCCGGTTGAACCAGGCAATTTATTGCTGCTCGGCTACATGGATAACATTCCCATCATTTCCGCGCCAGGTTGCTATCGTTCGGCCAAACCAAACGTAGTGGACTTGATTCTTCCTCCGATGCTGGCGCGTTACCGCGTCTCGGGTTGGGAAATTGCCTGCCTTGGTCACGGCGGGTTGCTCTCTTAGTTTTTCAAGTATTTCGACCTCCTCCAGGCGCCATAGCTACCCGAACCTCCGAACGGATATGAATTTGGCGCCGCTTAACGGCTGGGTATCTGACCAATACCTGGCCTATTTTTTTGTCGACACTCGCTCTCACTTGGTAAGCTCTAGAAAGCATGAAGATCCGTAGCGTTCGCTCCCACCTGCTGTCCTACCCGTTCAAGGAACCCATCACCCTCAACTACTATGGTGGCCAAAGGCGTATCGTTAAGCGCGATGCGATGCTGATTCGCGTTGAAACTGAGAATGGTCTGGTTGGCTACGCGCCCGGCGAAGGCAGCGAAAAAGCACACCACGCGATTATGGAAACGATCGCCCCATTTCTTGCAGGCCGGGTGCTGGCCGATGCCGATGCGCTGCGCGTGCAGTTTGACCGGGCCATTCAGTCCGACCTGCATCTGATGAAAACTTATTGCACGGTGGAAGTGGCGCTTTACGATCTGTTGGGAAAAGCGATGGGCATGCCGGTATCGGAACTGCTGGGCGGGCGCGTGCGCGACACCATCGGATTGTACGGTTCAGCCGGAATGTACATGGATCCTGAAGGGTATGCCCGGGAAGCTGCTCAAACCAAGGAGCTCGGTTTCAAGGCTTATAAAATGCGGCCTGCCAATGGTCCGGATCTGGATCTGGCGACGATTGCAAAAATGCGTGAATTTGCCGGCCCCGATATCGGGCTGATGGTTGACGCCCACTCCTGGTGGCGCATGGGTGACAAATCGTATAGCCCGGCAATGGTGGAAATGTTGGCCGAAGAGATGGGCAAGTACGACATCACCTGGCTTGAAGAACCACTGCCGCCCCACGATCATGAAGCTTATCGCAGCCTCA